>JAKLFM010000139.1 GCA_022711175.1 Bacteroidota bacterium
CTAATGCTCAGATAACCGGGCCTATCCCGTTTGACAAGAAGTGGCACATAGGAGCGGGTACGGTTGCCAGTGCGTGGGGCACTTTTGCGGGCAACTCTTTGGAATTGTCACCTGAAGAAAGTGCCTTATTTGGTGTAGCTACCGGCTTTGTTGCCGGAATAGGAAAGGAGTGCATAGATGTTGCACCGCAGATTTTTGGACGTAAAGATGCAAGGTTTGATCCTATGGATGTAGCTGCTACGACAATGGGCGGTGTGATCGGGGCAGGGCTAAGTTATGCTGCTTTGAAGATATTCAAGAAGCCTCCGGTAATCTACGCAGGAGTAAACAAAGGATTTGAGATAGGAATAAAAATAAGGCTGTGATTGATTTGTCAAAAATAACGTTCAAAATCAATATTCTGTCGCTGATAAAAATATGGCGATGGATAAAACGTCACAAACTGTCTGATATTTTTAGTCATGGAACAAAAAATAAAGAAGATGCGCCGGGATATTGATTGCGACCACGCAGAGATGGCTGCCGGACTTATAAAGCGGGCGGTAAAACGATTCCGCAGGATAGAATTCTGGATGTGCCTGTTGACTTTGATGTGCTTCGGGTGTATTATTGCTATTGTTGTCTTATTTTCAAAACTATGACCATGTGCTTTAAAAAGAAATATCCAATACTGCCAATAACAGGGTATGTTGAGCATCGTTTCCTGACCTTTGGGCGCAATCTTTACGGGGGTGGAAATGATTTAAGGGGATGCGTCAATGACAGCAATAACATGATAGGTGCCTTTGGGAAGGCGATTCCCGGGCTGACCATTCACCGATACCTGGATTACGATGTAACAGAAGCGAACTATCTGACGGCCCTTGAACAATCTATTGCTTTACTCCCTCCGGGCGCAACTGTGGTTGTAATTATGGATAGCTGCTATTCAGGCACGGCAACCCGCAATTTAATGGGTAATCCCCGGTACATTAAAAACCGCTTTCTTGGCCCTGAGATAGATGTTCCTTCAGGGCCGGTGCGGAAGGTCGCCCGTGCGGAGCTTATGAAATGGATTGCAATCAGCGCAGCATCAGAACATCAGACAGCTGCCGACGTGCAAATAGGGGGCCAATATGTAGGTGCATTTTCTTACTATGCTTACAAGACTTTAAAGCCGGGCATGACGTGGAAAGAGTGGTTTAGCTCCGCTAAGTTATATCTCCCGTCTGCAGACTTAGATCAGATGCCTACAATTGAAGGACCGGAATTCCTTCAGGAACGCATCATAGGACAGGGGCCGACACTTATCATTCACAATTCATCTCACGGGTCGTGGCAGGTCGATAAATCAGGCGACGAAGCCGACGGAAGGGATGAAGGTTTGTATTTTGACAAGTTTGTTTCTGATGATAAAATTAACGCTTGTTTGCAGAAAATAGTTTTATAGTGTATATTTGACTGACTTTTTAAGGTTTAACAAAAATATTTATTATGAGCAAATTCAGAACATTAAACATGGTTGACCTCGGTAAGGGGTTACTCATTGCATTCCTGACCGCCCTGTTTACTGGACTTATCCAGCTTTTTGAGGCCGGTCCGTTTACCTTCACATGGCTCACATTCCAGCCTATTGTCTATTCAGCCGTCGCTGCTGCAATGGCTTACCTGATTAAGAACTTCTTCACAAACAGCACCGGCGAGTTGCTGAAAAGGGAAAAGAGATGAAAAGAGTACTCCTGATTTTTGCGCTTGTGGCACTTGTAACAGGGGCCAGCGCACAGTCGTTTTTCACTCCGGTAACAGCAGACCAGTTAAAGAGTGGTGAAAAAGCATTGACAGGTACTTTTCTGATCCGGCCTGAGTTCACCGTTGCCGGTAACGTGATTAAACCTGTTTTCATTGACGGTGAGTTCTCGAGCTTCGAAGTGTCGTTTGCTTCTCGTGTAGGGTTCGGTGCTTCTTACAGCCTTTATAAGCTAGTTGAGGGCGAACCTTACAATGTGTATTCCTTTGCAGCACAACTGAGCTTAGCGACTATTGAGCGGCCAAATATGGGGTTAATTCTTTCAGCCAGTGCCTTTGACCTATACGGTTTGAGTCCTTCAATCGGACTTGGGTACGACTTCGTAAAAGACAGTCCTTTCAAGGCCAATTATTTTATTCTCTGGGGAATTTCTCATACATTCTGACCTATGCCTCCGCACGTCTGCACGAAGGAAAAAGAGATTGACAAGTTGAGCAAGGCTGTTTACGGAAACGGTGAAGACGGCCTTGTTCAACACACTTCTCAAATCCTTGAGCGCACAACTACATTGCAAAACGACATGAACGCAATGAAGACAGACGTAAAAGACTTGTTAACTACTATCCATGCGTTGCAGATGTTTAAAAACGAGATTCAGGCTGAGGAGAAAATAAAGGACAAGTCTTCTGCAAGCTGGTGGCAGA
>JAKLFM010000014.1:0-16095 GCA_022711175.1 Bacteroidota bacterium
CACCGCATGAGGGAATATTTTATGACGGGCAGGTGTTCGATGCCCACGTGTTTGCAGCAGGTCTTATCAAATCGGCAAAAAAGTCAATCGTGCTGATTGACAATTATATCGACGAATCAGTGCTGATGCTCCTTGCCAAAAGGAAGCCGGGAGTAAAAGCTGTGATCTTTACTGCATCGGTTACTGAACAATTGAAGCTGGATGTGCAGCGCTACAATGAACAATATGCTCCGGTAGCGATTAAAAAATTTGCGAAATCACACGATCGTTTCTTAATTTTGGATAACGATACTGTTTACCACATCGGCGCTTCGCTCAAAGACCTGGGTAAAAAATGGTTTGCATTTTCAAAAATAGAACTTGATGCAAGCGAAATGATAAAAAAACTCGAACCTCAATACCAGGGAACATAAAGTTGCGCGCCTGCCGGAACCTAAACCACTGAGACACTGAGAACACAAAGACACACTGAGTAACAAAAACAAACAAGAACAGAAAAACAAATTACAATTAACAATAACGATAGCTATCGGAACCCATTAACAAATGAAAAAGTACACTGCAACTCCTTTTCCCGCTACCCAAAACACTTTATAATTTATCATTTGTTAATCGACATTTAACCTTTAAAACCGCCATCCCGCGCGCAAGCTCCCTTCAGGGACACAGAGGGGCGCGGAGGCCAAAAAACCAACCAAATAACAATCCCGATAGCTATCGGGAACCATTAACAAACGATAAAGTACGCTGCAACTCCCGTTCCCACAACCCAAAACACTTTAAAATTTATCATTTGTTAATCGACATTTAACCTTAAAAACCGCCAGCCCACGCGCTGGTTCCCTTCAGGGACACAGGGGCGCGGAGGCCGAAAAACCAAACCCATGCCCGCAAAACCCCATATCTCCCCCCAAATCAACGCCCCGGCCACAAAAATGTGCTGTACTGGTCATTTTCATGGAATTATGTATTTTTGCGGGTTAAATAATTAATAATAAACGTAAATAATTCATACCTTTTAGCCCATTTGTAATAACTAACCATAAGATTGATAATATGAAAATAATATTTAACTCTCTGATAATGACCGCAACTAAACATAAAGGAGCGGATTATTTCTTTGCTGTGCTGATGTTTCTTATGCTGCTGGGATCAATAAATTATTCATATGGGCAAACTCTTTTGATTGATCCTGCCGGAGCAGGAGGATTTGAATCAGGAAGTACTTTTCCGGCAAATGGCTGGACAGTAGTAAATGGCACCCCATCTCAAACCAATTATTGGATGGTGGGTACAGCGACGAAGAATGCCGGGACAAATAGTGCTTATATAACAAATAATGGTTCTAATAATGCTTATACGGTAAAAAATAGGACGAGTACTGTACATTTTTACCGTAACATAACCGTTCCTTCCGGTGAAACAGATATTACACTTTCTTTTTACCTAAAAGGATCTGGTGAATTGGAATGGGACCGATTACTTGTTTATACTGCGCCTACCACTGTAACACCTACTGCTGGTTCTCCTGCCTCAAATTCTACTTCCATTAATGGAGCAACGCTGGTTTATACCCAAACTGAATTCTATTCGTCCTATACCTTACAAACCCTTACATTACCTTCCTCTCTTGCTGGCACAACTTTTCGATTAATATTTACATGGCAAAATGATGCTGCTGATGGCACTCAGCCGCCTGCGTCTGTTGACAATATTAGTTTAATTTCAAAAGCATCACCCATAATATCAAGTTTCAGCCCTGTCTCAGCTTGTCCAGGTAATAGCACATCAGTTGTTATCACTGGTTCAAAATTTACAAATGTCAGCAATGTATCTTTCAATGGCACTACTGCGTCTTATACGGTAAATAGCAGTACACAAATCACCGCCACAGTGCCAGCATCAGCTACTACCGGTAAAATTACCGTCACTAATAATTTTGGAACCGGAATCAGCCCTAATGATTTCTTAGTACTACCTGCACCAACATCAGTAATGGCCTCATCGTCCGACAATGATATTTGCAGAGGTTCTTCCATCAATCTGTCCTCCTCAGCTAATGCTAATGTATTATCACTTAATTATTCTGAAGGTTTCGAAAACTCATGGCCACCAATTGGTTGGACTATCATAAACAACGGTAATGGAAACAACTGGAATGTAAATAGCACTTATGTATACAGTGGCAGTTATTCTATGTATTATACTTATAATAGTTATTATGCAGCAGACGCATGGGCGATCACTTCACCTCAATTATTAATTGGCGGGGTCACATATACAATAAGTTTTTATTATCGAGCTAGGTCAAGTTCTTATCCAGAAAAATTGAAAGTTACGGTAGGCACAGCTGCAACGGTTGCAGCTCAATCAACGACTTTATGGAACAATAGCAATATTACGACAACAACCTATACCCAGGCTTCATCTACTTTCACCCCTTCATCATCAGGATACTATTATTTTGGCTTTAATTGTTACTCTGATGCTGATCAATATAATTTATATGTTGATGAAATCACCATTTCCGGCTCTCCTTCTACTACATTAACATATAGTTGGTCTTCGGAGCCTTCAGGTTATACATCGTCACAACAAAATCCAACAGGAGTGAAACCAACGGTTACAACAAATTATATTGTGACAGCTCAAAACAGCCATAATTGTGCAGCATCCAATAGTACAAGTGTAACCGTAAATCCTGATGCCTTGACCTGGACAGGTCTTGCTGCAGGTGATGGAAATAATTGGAATAATGCGTCTAACTGGAATGATGATGTCACAGATTCACCACCGGTTAACCCACCAACAACCTGTGCAGATGTAGTGATCCCATTTCTTGGTACAGGGAATACGAATTACCCAACACTTACCTCAGCAGCCTCATGTAAAAGCCTGTTAATTGAATCATCTGCTACTGGCACCGGCAGTTTGATCGGCAGCGAGTACCTTACCATTTCACTGGGTACGGCAACAGTACAGCGCTATATTGGCGCTGCCACCTGGACAAATGCTTCCGATGGCTGGCACCTTATTTCATCACCGGTTGCTTCGCAAGCTATCAGCGGAGCATGGACTCCGACGGGTACTGGCAATGATTATGACTTTTATGCTTTCGATGAAACGGAGATGTCGTTGTATGAGTATTGGGTTAATCAGAAAAGCAATCCCTCGTTGTTCACCAATTTCACGATTGGTAAAGGATATTTGGTTGCATACCAGCAAGAAGCAACAAAGGAATTCACGGGCCAGTTAAATACTGCTGCTCAAACTCCGTTGTTTCTTACCTTCACTGCCGGTAGCCCATACCAGGGCTGGAACCTTGTGGGGAATCCTTTTACCAGCGCCATCGGCTGGACAACTGGCTCCTGGACAAAAACAAATATAGATGGCGT
Source organism: Bacteroidota bacterium (assembly GCA_022711175.1). Classification (GTDB taxonomy): domain Bacteria; phylum Bacteroidota; class Bacteroidia; order Bacteroidales; family UBA4417; genus UBA4417. Next base: position 3,396 of record JAKLFM010000014.1, read on the forward strand.
TGCCCAGGTTTGGGATGAAAGCGCCCAAAGCTATAAGACAACATCGGATGTCAGTATTAATAATGTGATTCCCGCCATGAGTGGTTTTATGGTGCACGCTTCTGCAGCAAGCCCGGTACTTACCATACCGCTCAATGCAAGGATACACAGTACAACCAACTGGTATAAATCGGGCGAGGAGGATTACATCCTGTTATTGGCCAACGACCCGGAAGGCGGCTCTTCGCAGTCGAGTATTGTACGGTTCAATGAAGCCGCTACCAATGGCTATGATACAGAGTTTGATTCGTACTTCATGTCGGGCTTTGCACCCTTGTTTTACTCCGTAGCCGGCGAAAACGCATACGCGCTCAATACCCTGCCGGCAAAAACCAACGATCTGGCCATTCCTTTTGGATTCATAAAAAACAATTCCTCCGGTTTTAACATTGAGCTGGCAAAGAATATACCCGGCACCGTCGTTTACCTTGAAGATAAAAAAGCAGGCTACATTCACAATCTGAACGATAATCCTGTATATAATTTCAGCTCAGAAGAGGGGGACGACATTAACCGTTTTGTTCTGCGATTTGGTACTGTTGGTATCAGCGAATCAGATCTGGCAAAACCTGTGTATATTTACAGCGTCGGCAAGGATGTATATATCAGCGCCAACCAGTTAAACAACGGCAAGAGCGATGTGTTTATTTACGATGCCCTTGGCCGCTTGGTTTATCAAGGGGTTTATATACCTGCCGCAGGCAATGCCAAATACACAACCCTTACCAACCCGGGTGCGTACATTGTAAAAGTAATTTCGCACACGGGTACAGTTACATCCAAAGTCATTATACATTAATTCATATAGCCGTAATTTTATAAAAGAACAAAGTATGCACACAAACAACAATGCCCGGGCTATGAAAAAGATATTTGTCGCGATGATGTTCCTTCTTTCAACCACTTTTAGCACTATAGCTTTAGCGAGCGGGCCTCCTCCTCCTCCGGGTGGCGGTGGTTCCGGTTCGGGTGGCGGACACGGGCAAGGCGGTAATCAGCCTACGGCTCCCATTGGGGGCGGGCTTGAGATATTGCTGGTGCTGGGCATGGCATACGCAGGTAAGAAAGTGTATAAGCTAAGGAAGGAAGAAGGGAAAGAATAGGGAATATGGGAAGGTGGTTAATAGTTAATAGTGAAAGTGGAAAGATGGGAAAGTGAGAAAGTGGTTAGTGAACAGTTAATAGTGAATAGTGAATAGTGGGGAAATGGGAAGGTGAGAAAGCGGGAAGGCGGGAGTGGTTGAAGTGAGAAGAGTAAGCCTGTACAAAAAGATAAGATTTGCAATCATAACAGCCCGGGCATCCGAAGTCCGGCACTTGGAACCCGGAACATGGAACATTATACCTAAATTAGTTTGAGAGTGTAACGATTTCTTGTCTTATCTGCATCTTAAACTTAAAACTTAAAACTTAAAACTTCAAACCAGGTGTTACCCGGCACCCGGCACCCGGAACAAATATGATGCCTTCAGCAATGGGGGCTTTTTTTTATTGTCTCCCTTTGTAAAAGAGCCTGTCCTGAATTCCACCGGGAGGGTGATTCGGCCCGTTTCGTGAAAGAAAAAAAATGTAAATTACCGTACTTTTGACATCCGCATTATTCCCTTGCACTTTGAGGCTGTTGGCTACAATCCATAACAATCTCTATAATAACAGTGCATGGGAGAAAGCGGGAACATCGTTTATTGCCGAAACCACTTATGCTGAAAGAAAACCGGTTCATCTACGCAATTTTAATCATCGAAGGCGCTTCCCTTATGACGGTTGAATTGCTCAGTGCGAGGTTGCTGGCTCCTACTTTCGGCACATCGCTCTATGTTTGGACGGCAGTACTGGCTATTACTATACTTGGGCTTTCGTTGGGTTATTATTCCGGGGGACGACTTTCCAAACGCAACACAAGCCTCAGGCAACTGATGCTCATACTTACCCTGGCTGCCCTGTTTGTATTTGCAATGCCATACAGCTCGAAAGCTGCCATGTTCGCGTTATCGTCTGTCAGTCTGGTACCAGGCATCTTGATAGCCTGTTTTTTCCTGATTATACCGCCAACATTGCTGTTTGGTATGGTTGGGCCTCTGGCCACAAACCTGTTGGCCCGTACAATGGATTCGCTGGGCAACGTCGCAGGAAGTGTCTATTTTACGTCAACCTCCGGGGGAATTATCGCAACTTTTCTAACCGGTTTCTACCTTATTCCCGAAAAGGGACTTCAGGCCACTTCGCAGGCTATCGCAACCGCTCTGTTGTTGCCGCCGTTGTTCTGTTTTTTTAAAGCACTGCCTGCAGGTAAAAAGGGAAAAACCCTGCCTGAAAAAAATTCAGGCAGGCATTTACAAAATGAGGTAATGCCCGCGGTTCAACATAGCCTCAGGAACAGCAGTTCGCCGGTAAAAAGAAGGGTTTACCTGCTTGCCCTGCTCGAAGGGGCATCGGTGATGGCTATTGAATTGATTACAGCGAGAATGCTGGCTCCATATTACGGTTCTTCGTTGTTTGTGTGGGGAGCCGTTATCGGCACTACCATGCTGAGCCTGGCCATTGGCTATTATTCCGGTGGCCGCTTAGCCGACAGGTTTCCCGGGTTAACCACCATCTACTGGATTTTTCTAGCTTCGGCAGTTTTTACGCTGTTGATGCACTCCAATGTGCAGGGTATCGCATTATCGCTCAGCGGATTCGATTTACGCCTTTCAACAGTCATCGTGAGCATTCTGCTGGTTATGCCACCGCTTCTCTTTTTAGGCATGATTCCCACACTGCTTATCCGGTATCTGACGACAAGGATTGATGAAGCCGGTACCGCAACAGGGATGGTTTTTGCCATTTCCTCGGCAAGCGGAATTCTCTCTTTGTTGCTTATGGGATTTGTATTCATCCCTCGTTTTGGCCTGGTTTTACCATCGCTTATAACAGGTCTTTTATTGGGGATCGTACCGGTTATTGCCCTCTGTATTCATAAAAAGTATCATGCACTTTTGTTCGTTGTGGTGTTTGCCTGGTCGTACCCGCAGCAAAAAAAGCTCACAGCTTCGCCCGATGTTGATGTGAAATATTTTTCGGAAGGATTACTTGGGCAGGTGATGGTTGCAGATTTATTCAGGGACGAAACGGGCCAACCATTAAACGAACGGGTATTGTTCATTAACAGAAGAGGGCATACCATAATCAGCAGACCCGGTAATGTTTCCAGATGGGACTATGTTCATTATGCCGAGGTTATAGCTTCCCGTTACCCAAAAAATTCGAAAGCACTGATGCTTGGACTGGGAGGCGGAACATTGGCGAGTGCCCTGGTTGAACATCTCGGTTTTACGGTTGATGCCGTGGAACTTGATAGCCGGATTGCCAATGTAGCCTCTGAGTTTTTTTCGCTTCATCCATCTGTTCGCGTAATCGTTGACGATGCCAGGCATTTTATCGAGACAACCAACAATAAGTATGATTTCATTTTCTTCGATGTCTTTACGAGTGACGCGCAGCCGCCTCATGTGCTCAGCCGCGAATGTTATGAAAAGGCAGCAACCCTGCTCCAACCCAATGGAATGATCGCAATAAATTTCTTTGGTTTTATTGACGGGGATGCAGGCTTTGCAGCGCGCTCAGTATATAAAACCCTTACTGCTGCCGGTTTTTATGTTAAAATCCTTCCTACACCGGGAACTGAGGCCTACCGGAACATTCTTTTCATCGCAAGTGCCAAACCGCAGGATATAGAGGAGTTGAATTCCCTCAAAGTCACTGCAGATACAATACCGAATGAAAATTCCGGTTTCATCCATCTGAATCAGCGTAATTTGCATGATGCCAATGTTTATACGGATGATAAATCGAACCTTGAATCGGCTGTATTAGAAGCAGGATATGCCTGGCGTAAAGGATATAATGAATACTATACAAAATTCTTTACTAAAAGCGGAATTCCATTATTCAGATAATCCTGAAATTCCGATAAGCCTGAACAGAGCCTGGCAGGATAGCTTTTGTGTCCCAATTGAACAGGATAAATGAAGTAAGAGTTGCGAATTTGCTGATGCTTACAGCTGACAGGGCTAACCATGGATCCGTGCAAATCAGCTGGTTCAGTGTAATCAGCGTCCTGATATTTGTGGCATGGGAACCTTCGACAGGCAAAGGGTGACAGCTCTTCGACAAGTTTCGACGCCCTTCGGCTGGCTCAGTTGATTCAACGGTAAATACGAATTGAAACAGGAAAATAACCGATAATATTAATTCTTGAAATGAAGAATATCTGTTTTTAACCAATTAGCTAAAAGATGAATACGGGGCAATAGAGATTGAATCGGACATTGCAAAGCAGTATCCCACCCATGGTCTCATGTAATTAGAGCTAATTGCATGAGAAGAGTCATGTAATTATGTACTATGTTTCCGAAAATATTCGCCACGAACTAATTGGCAAACATGGAAAAGAATCCTTTTAAATCCGGGTCAGTAGCCACCTATTGGCTAAAAGATGTGTACTGTTCATCATAGATCCATTTTCAGGATTTTTCTTTTGAACCATAGTTTATAAACAGGATCAACAAAATCGATTTTATTATTGGAGAGTTCAATAATTTCTTTTTCCTGAAGAGCCTTCTTTATCTTGCTTATATTCGCTGATGTACCCATCTTGTATTCCGACATGACCTTTTTTGAATTGTAGTTTTCGGTAATCCCAGCAGCAACGGCTTTCAGGAAATGAAGTTGCGTTTCACTAAGTAATTCAGTTTCACGCAGGTAGAGTATTTCGTTTTGCGAAAGCAGGTCAAGGCAGGCATGATTATAAATGGTATCGTCGGCAGTGTGGTATGTTCTTTGCCAAACCAAATGTGATAATTGTTGCACATAGTAGGAATGGCAATCCACAGTTGACGCAATTTTCGAAGCCATTTCATCAGTGATATTTTTGCCCGTGGCGCTGAAACGTTCCCTGATAAAGGCTATCCAGTCATTCATCTGAATTTTTTCAAGGAAAATATTTTCCCCGAATCTGTAAAATGGCATGGATTGTTTTTCAAATAAGGCTGCCATCATGTGCTGTCGGCTACCATACAGACAATACGTTACCTGCTGATGTTCCTGCCAGGCCGAACGAAGTCGTTTGTGAAACAGAAGTGAATCCTGAAATAAGGCCGTATTTTGAAATTCATCGATGCAGATTACAATCCGGATGTTTTTTTCATCTGCAATTTTTTCGGGCAAGTCTAGTATTTCACGATATCCTTTTTCTATCTCGTCCAATTCAAAAGATAACTCAAACGAGTTTAACGGGTCTGCTCCAAAGGAAAACTTTGGCGTGAGCCTCGAAAGAAATCGCTTTACCATATCAATCCAGAGTTCAATTTTTCCGGAGGTCGCCTTTAGAACACCCGTTGCCAGCGTGGCATAAAACTCTGACGGGTCACGAAGGCTGAAAGCATCAATAAATAAAACGGTTAATCCTTCGTTTTCTGCCATGTTGCCTGCTTTTTTCACCAGTGATGATTTGCCCCATCGCCTTGGAGAAATCAAAATGGTGTTTATCCTGTTGTTGAAATTATTCAGCAGGCGTTGTGTCTCGGTTTCACGATCGGTAAAACTTTCGCCGGTCACTTTCCTGCCAAACACGAACGGGCTCTCGATATTGTTCATAGCTATACAGGTTAAATCTCAGAAAATTAAAAACCCGCCACTCAGATCGGACAGGGATAGTTGCAAATATAACTATATTTTGCATGAAACCAACAGGTTGCAAACAAAATGGTTACAAACAGATTGGTAACATGGGTAACATAAAGAAAGTGAGATATTTATATCGATGAAAAGGTATAAATTACCCACATACCGAAAGTCGAAAAAGCGCACTATACAGGGAGCGCCTACCGGTGCATATCAACTGACACCCAAGCGTGATTAAAACATGCATAATGAAAAGAAATCTTTCAATTTGCACAGATATGCAATCACATCACATACATGATTCGATCATGATCAACCTTAAGATGAAAATATGAGAGTGAACAGGGATTGTTCCTTCGACATGCCTCGATACTCTTCAAAAGGCTCGTGGTGGTATATTGCGAGATGATGGAACACGGATGGCGCGGATTGGGCCTGCTTTAGTGAATAATGAATAACGAATAATGAATAATGGGGCATGGGCATGGGCAATGGGAGTTGCTGGGACACGGATGGCGCGGATTAAAAAGGATAAACACTGATCATTGAAAATCAGCTGCATCCGCGTTATCCGTGTACTGATTTTTTAGCATGTGATGCACATCAGGTACAGCAACGCTATTCTATAACACTAAAACAAAAAAAGCCTGCGACGGCTGTCAAACAGGCTTAATCTGAGGGTACCCGGGGCCGGGATCGAACCGGCACGGACTCACGTCCATCGGTTTTTGAGACCGACGCGTCTACCAATTCCGCCACCTGGGCTTGCGGTTGCAAAGATATAAAAAACCGAAAACTTTGTTTTGAAGAAAGATAAAGAATAATGTATTGAGACCGACGCGCCTGCCTGTCTGATTTTTTATTGGTAGCGCCTATTGTAATAGCACGGTAATTCTTAATTGAATGAGGCAGTCAGGCAGGTCTACCATCCCGATAGCTATCGGGACCGCCACCTGGGCTTAGAGGTTGCAAAGATATAAAAAACCGCAAACCAATGAGCCTCTGATATACCTTTAACGAAAAGTGAAAGGCATCATATCAAGAACTAAACAGGTTCTTTTTGTAAAAATTGAGGTTTACAGCCTGTCAGTAAAGCTCCGGGAATTAGTTTGGCATGCTTTTCAGCCTTGCAGTCCTGTCAATAATACCCTGGCGGTGCTCCTCATCAGTCGATGAGGGGTCTTTCATTTCAAGAAAAGTCTTACACGGCAGTTCGCTGCAATCCCCGCAGTCGGCATACCCGCGCTCGTTCACGGCACAATGATACAACGGACAGGTTTGGTTGGGCATCATATCGAGCGCCCAGAAGATTTTGCCTTTGACATTGCGGCAGCCACCGCACTCTTTGCCGTAAAATGCGCATTCATCGCAAATTAGTCCGCAGGTTGACAGGATCATGGTTATGTATGTATTGGTGTTTGCAGTAACAAATATACCATTTTTAAATCTGCTGCAGGTATCAAAAGCAAAGCATTCAACCGGCAAAATAGCGTAACAAGAGGCAGGCACAAAATCAGGAACCGTGAATTTTCGTGTTTTACTCCCGCGGCTCAGTGCTATTAATTACCTTTGCAGCAAATATTTGCACATGGAAAGCCGCAAAAAAGCTGACCGGTACGGGCGGGTTTATAATCAATTGCAGGACCTTCTCACCAAAACAGATGATCCTGTTGCCCGTATGGCGACAGTCGTCGCGGTATTGAGTCATAAGTTTGATTACTACTTTTGGTGCGGCTTTTACAGGACAAACGGTTCACAGCTCATTGTCGGGCCGTACCAGGGTCCGGTGGCATGCCAGGTGCTCGAAGGCAGGGGCGTTTGCCTAGAATCGGTCAAAACAGGGACAACAATTGTTGTGCCCAATGTGCATGAGTTCCCGGGACATATTGCCTGCGACTCTCGTTCAAATTCCGAAATCGTAGTACCGGTTTTCGATCGCGATGGACATATTACGGCGGTTCTGGATGTTGACAGCAAAGAATTCAATTCCTTTGATGAAACTGACGCCCTCTACCTCGAAAAAATTGCCGCACTCATTTATCAGAGTAGTGACAAGGCGCACAATTCAAATCAACAATAGCAGTAAGCCGCCATGAATACTTTCACTGTCATCCTGTTAGCTGTTGCTGTTGCGCTTACAACCTTTCCTGCGTTTGTCAATGGCGGGTACCTGCTCGGCAACGAAAAAGCCGGCCTCCAGGGCCGGTTCATCCTTGTCATGGCGATGGTTCAGTTGCTGTTAGTTGCCCTGGGAATTATCCTCGGTTTGAATGTGGGGCGGATTTCCGAATCATCGAATAAGATCATGTCGCTCTCTATCCTGATGATCGTAGGCTTGAAAGTGATTTTCGACAGCCTCAGAACAAAGCCGCAGGACAAATCATTCGATACCGCGGATGCTAAAGTTCTGTTGCTGTTTGCAATAGCCGAATCCATTGTCCCGATGGCGGTCGCTATTTCGGTGGGTTTGCTTGCTGAATCCTTTTTTAAATCCTGGAGCATCTTCATTATCGTTTTGGTACCTGTTTTTATCGCCGGTTTCCTGCTGGGGAAAAACATAGGCGCCGAATCGCTAAAAATGCGCACCGGCCCTATCGGCGGCTTGTTTCTAATCGCCGCTTCCCTTATTATGATCATCAACCTGATCGGTTACTAACTTTTTAAGTAAAAAATGACAAAACGTTTATCACTGCTGGTCTTCTGCTCTTTACTCCTTGCAAAAGCTTTTCCGCAAATCCCGAATGGCTACTACGATGCCGCTGCCGGGTTGTATGGAACAGCACTTCAACAAGCACTTCACGATATCATTGATAACCATAATTCGGTGTCGTACAGCTCGTTATGGACCTACTTTCAGCAAACCGATAAAAAGCCCAATGGCAAGGTGTGGGATATGTATTCCGATGTACCCGGCGGCACGCCTGCTTATGAATTTACTTTCGTTTCGGACCAGTGCGGTAGCTACAACAGCGAAGGCGATTGCTACAACCGTGAACACTCGTTCCCGGCAAGCTGGTTCGACGATGGCTCGCCCATGTACAGCGATATGTTTCACCTCGTTCCCACCGATGGGTATGTAAACAACAAGCGCTCCAATTATCCTTTCGGGAAAGTGGCTTCGGCAACCTGGACTTCGACCAACGGCTGTAAAGTGGGCACCTGTGCCACGGCAGGTTATTCAGGGACTGTTTTTGAACCCATCGATGCATACAAGGGCGATTTTGCCAGGAATATTCTTTATATGGCCACGCGCTATTACAAGGAAGATTCGGGATGGCCGGGAAGTGGTATGGTAAATGGTTCGCAACCAAAGCCCTGGGCGATAACCATGCTATTGCAATGGAACCAGGCCGATCCGGTATCGCAAAAGGAAACCGACCGCAACAATGCCATCTATGCCATTCAGCATAACCGCAATCCTTTTATCGACCACCCGGAATATGCCAACAGCATCTGGGCGTCAAATGCAGGCATTGGCGACCAAATACCGGCACAGTACATGGTTCATGTTTATCCAAATCCTGCCACCGACAAATGTTTTGTAAACCTTCCTGATGGTGTAAACAGCCATTATGCACAAACTGCCTTGTATTCATCAACCGGGAAGCAGTTACAGGCAGGCATTTCCGTCGCTGACGAAAAAGTCACCATCACAACAACCGGGCTTGTTCCCGGGTTGTACTTCGTAGTGATTACCGATACCCGCGACAACGCTGCGTACAGGGGCAAACTGCTTGTCCGATAACACATTTTAAAGTTTAACAACCACAAAAATAAGCAGTTAAAGTGACTTTAATCAGGCTGACAAAAGAGTTTAAATTTGAAATGGCCCACGCGCTGAAAGGCTACGACGGCCCATGTCGCAGCATTCACGGGCATTCGTACGAACTCACCATTACTGTAAAAGGTGAACCGGTGAGCGATGCCGCTTCGGTAAAGCTGGGGATGGTCATGGATTTTGGTGACCTGAAAAAAATTGTGAGAGGGGCCATCATTGATGAATTCGATCATTCGCTGGTACTTAACAGGGCTTCGGCAGATGAGTTTTTGCCGCTTAAAGCCGAATTGTTCGGCAACACCATCCTGGTTGATTATCAGCCTACAAGCGAAAACCTGCTCATTGATTTTGCCGACCGTATAAAACCTCTTTTACCGCAGGGCATTAAGCTTCACAGCATGCGGTTGCGCGAAACCGTGACTTCTTACGCCGAGTGGTTTGCTGATGATAACGAGTAATTTCCAGTATTTATAAAAAGCAAAAGGCCGACCGTAAAATCAGCCTTTTTTTGCTTTTAATGAGAGGCCTGCATTACGAAATGGTAATTTCGCGGGCTGGTTTTTCCTTAGCTTCTTCCTTTTTTGGAATGGTAATGTAAAGCACGCCATTTTTATGGTTTGCCTTGATGTTGCCTGCATCGGCGGTATCAGGAAGGCTGAATGAACGCCTGAACTGTGAATAGCTGAACTCGCGGCGCATAAATTTCTCCTCTTTCTCTTCCTTTGAAATCTCTTTCTCCGAAGAAATGGAGAGTACATTGTTCTGCAGGTTGATGCGGAAATCATCCTTTTCGAGGCCGGGAGCTGCTACTTCAATCCTGAATTCCGACTTGCCTTCAGCAATATTCACGGATGGTTCAGTGATTCCGGTTTCGCTGTCGAACCAGCCCGGAACCAGGTCTTTTCCAAAAAATTCGTCAACAAGCGACGGGAAAAGTGATTTACGTCTGATTACTGGTAACATGGCTTAATCCTCCATTTTTTAATTTGTGAAACATGGGTTTTAACCATGATAATCAAAAGGTATTCCACCCTTGCAAGAGGGTTAAACACCTGCAAATATGACAGTTACAATAATTTTTATATGAAAAAATGACGTAAATTGGTGTACGATTCTGCCTGTTTGACAGATCAAAATCAGTCAAATAAAATCGAGGTCAAGAGGGAGAATAGTCAGATGTTTCTGTGTTTGAGCAGTGGTTACTCACCCGATCCGAGCTTCATCTGGATACGTGAAGCAAGTATCTGAACGGCAACCTTGTTTTCGCCTCCCTGTGGCACAATGATATCAGCATAGCGCTTTGTCGGCTCAATAAACTGCAGGTGCATAGGTTTCACCCAACGGCCGTAATGATCGAGTACCTGCATGCAGTCGCGGCCACGCTCCACGGTATCGCGGCGGATAATGCGCATAAGCCTTTCGTCGCTTTCGGCATCCACAAATACTTTGATATCAAGCCTTTTGAGCAATTCTTTGTCGGTAAAAATGAGGATACCTTCCACAATGATTACCTGTGTTGGCTCAACATGGGTGGTATTGCTGCTGCGTGCACATTCAACATAGGAATATTGAGGCATTTCAATGGCATCGCCTTTGCGAAGCATATCAAGTTGTTTAACAAGCAGGCTCCACTCAATGGAGTTGGGGTGGTCGAAGTTGATCTCCTTTTTTTCCTGCGGCGACAAATGCCCGTTATCCCAGTAATAGGCATCCTGAGGAATAACTGTGACCGAGTTTTTTGGCAACCGCCTGATGATTTCTTTTACTACGGTGGTTTTGCCGCAGCCTGAACCGCCTGCTATTCCGATAATCAGCATAATGGATTTCGTTTACCTTTTGATGTAGCAAGAATTTACAAATCAATCACGTTTGGCTTTTCGCCGGTAAGTTCAGTTACTCCTTTAATTTTTTTCCGGTTTTTATCAGGCCATATCAGGGATGCAAGAATGCTCACGACAAGAATTGCAACAACAACCATCAAAGAGTGAACGGTTGTGAAGCCCCATTCTTTGAGTTGCACATGCAGCAGCATTTTAAACCCTATGAAGGTAAGCAATACCGAAAGGCCATGTTTCAGGAAACGCAACATGCTGATAACATGAGCCACAACAAAAAACAAGGAGCGTAAACCAAGGATGGCGAAAATGTTTGAGAAAAAGACGATGAAAGGATCCTGTGTGACGGAGAAGATTGCCGGCACCGAATCAACAGCGAAAACCACATCGGTAAATTCGATCACCAGCAGCACTAAGAACAATGGAGTGAAATAGAGCCTCATCCTGTCCTGTTTGTTTCTGAACCAGAAATGCCCCCTGAAATAATGGGGATAAACAGGCAGGTGTTTAGAAGCAAATTTAACTACCGGATGTTTCGAAGTTTCAATTTTATCCTCTTTGTTCCGGTCGATAAACATCTTTACACCGGTGATTACGAGGAAGATGCCAAATATATAGAGTATCCAGTCGAATTTTTGAATAAGTGCTGAACTCAAAAAGATGAAAATAAAACGCATCACAATTGCACCGAGAATCCCCCAGAATAAAACACGTTTGTAGTACATCTTCTGCACTCCAAACGAGATGAAAATCAGCAGTATAACAAATACATTATCCACCGAAAGCATATATTCGATCAGGTAGCCGGTAATATATTCAAGTGCGAGGTTGTTGCTGTAAACCTGAATGGCTTCGGGGTATGCCAGGTTGCTGATATCGATGGGGTGTCTGTATTGTTGAATTTTGGCCTGTATATCCTCAACCGTATCAAGCCCGTGAATGATTTCGCCCTTGAACATGATAAGGAAATAAAAACCAAGGGCTAATGAAACCCAGACTACAGTCCAGATGAGCGCTTCCCTGAATTTTACCTCATGGCTGTGACGGTCAAAAATGCCAAGGTCAATAGCCAGCATGCTTCCAATAAACAGGAGGAAAACGATGAAGAAAACAGTTTCAACAGCCATTTATCTGATTTTATTATGATGGAGGAACATCAGCCGGGATAATGTCAGACAGATCTGTGGCGAAATTACAAAAACCATGTGAATACACCTTCAGAAAATGGTAGTGCTTATGCAATGGTAAGCCAATCCTTTTACAGGGCTGGATTCCAATTGTCAGCAGCTTGTAAGCTGAATATGGAGATTAATACAGGAAGCTCAGCAGCACCCCGGCAGCAACAGCGCTGCCAATAACACCGGCTACGTTTGGCCCCATGGCA
>JAKLFM010000014.1:16105-61970 GCA_022711175.1 Bacteroidota bacterium
CATGAGCAGGTGGTTGGTTTTGTCGTATTCGAGTCCGACAATCTGAGAAACACGTGCACTGTCAGGAACTGCCGACACCCCGGCATTACCGATTAGCGGGTTGATTTTATTGCCTTCCTTAAGAAACAGGTTGATAATCTTCACAAACATAACTCCCCCAAAAGTTGCAATCATAAACGAAAAGGCTCCCAGGGCAAATATTCCTATACTCTTTGTGGTAAGAAACGTTGTGGCCTGTGTAGAGGCACCTACGGTAACCCCGATAAGAATTGTAACAATGTCGATAAGCGGGCCTTTGGCGGTGTCGGCCAGCCGTTTGGTTACAGTGCTTTCCTTAAGGAGGTTCCCGAAGAACAACATTCCGAGCAAGGGCAAACCGGCAGGCACAATGAAACAGGTTAACAGTAAGCCAATAATGGGGAAGAGAATTTTTTCGAGTTTAGAAACAACACGCGGAGGCTTCATGCGGATAAGGCGTTCCTGAGGAGTGGTGAGCAACCGCATGATTGGCGGTTGAATAACCGGAACCAGCGCCATGTATGAGTAGGCTGAAATAGCTATGGCTCCCACCAGTTCAGGCGCAAGTTTAGAGGAGAGAAAAATGGCAGTGGGGCCATCGGCGCCACCAATGATACCAATAGCACCGGCTTCGGAAGGGGAAAATCCAAGAGCCAGGGCAGCGGCATAAGCGCCAAAAATCCCAAGCTGGGCGGCAGCGCCAATAAGGATGAGCTTCGGATTGGAAATGAGAGCCGAAAAGTCGGTCATGGCGCCGATACCGAGAAATATCAGAGGCGGATAAATTCCCTGTCGTACCCCGAAATAGAGGTAATTCATCACCGAACCGCTTTGATAAATACCAATCTGAAGGTTCGACGGATCGCCATTCAAAACATGATCGGCGCCCCAGAAAGGAATATTGCCGATAAGAATACCAAAACCGATTGGAATAAGCAGCAGCGGTTCATATTCTTTCTTTATGGCGAGATAAATAAACGCCAAGCCAACGATCATCATAACAACGTGACCGATTGTAAAATTGGCGAATGCCGTGTATTGAAAAAACAGGTTGATGTGATCGCTCAGAAATGACCAGAAAGTTGCAGAATTCTCCATTGTTTAATCTCCTATCACCATGAGGATATCGCCTTCCATTACACTATCGCCTTTTCCCACTTTAATCGAAACCACCTTTCCTTCCTTATCGGCGTTGATGTTGTTTTCCATTTTCATGGCTTCGAGTGTAATAAGGCGCTGGCCAATTTTTACTGTATCGCCTTCGCGAACATGAAGTTCAAGAATAACGCCCGGAAGCGGAGATTTAATATTCCCTGTACCTTTGGGTGCCGAAGGGCTGGCTGTTTTCGATACCGAAGGATGTGCATCGGTACTCGGCACAGCCACTGTCCGCATAATCTTGGGCGTTTTGGTGATGGGTATGCTGCGGTCAACCTCTACGGTATAGGAGGTTCCGTTTACAACAACTTCTGCAATATTCTCGTCAATACTTACAATTTCAGTTTCGTACTGATTTCCGTTGATGGTAAATTTGAATTTCTTCATTGCCTTCTTATTTTGGGGCCCTTCTCAAGCCATATATTTTTGAACTCCAGGGAGAGTATGTTTTGGCTACCTTTTGAATGGTGATCACCGTATCTTCCATGTCATGCAACTGGTTACGGTACATGTGCAGTGCCAGTGCAATGGCGGCATTTATTTCGCCCGAGGTTTCTTCAAAATCAGTTTCCTTTATTTCCTTGTCAGGGTGTCGGCGTTTCAGCCGGTTCCTTATATCAAGGTTATAGAATTTCGCAACATATTTAAAGGTCAGGTAGAGGAGGATAAGGCCGGTAAACACCACCGACATGGCTATAATCATCATCACGACACCGTAAGGGTCCATTTCACCAAATTCCTGAGCGGCTTTGTGGGTGACCGCCTTTGCAGCCTGTGACTGCAGGAGCATAAATAGCATCATAGCGGCAGGTTTGAATGTTTTTTTGGCGGATTTGTATCCTTCTTGGTTGCCAGTGCCTGGAATGCCCTGATGATGCGAAAACGTGTATTCCTGGGTTCGATAACATCATCAATAAATCCATAACTTGCAGCATCATAAGGATTTGCAAATTTGGCTTTGTACTCGTCTTCATTTTTGCGCAGGAAATTTTCGCGTTCTTCGGCATCCTCAATTTCAGCCAGCTTCTTATTATACAGTACTTCGATGGCGCCTTTTGGACCCATTACGGCTATTTCGGCAGTAGGCCATGCATAATTGATATCGCCACGCAGGTGTTTTGAACTCATCACATCATATGCGCCGCCATAAGCTTTGCGAAGGATTACTGTAACCTTGGGAACTGTGGCTTCTCCATAAGCATACAGGAGTTTGGCGCCATGAATGATGATACCGCCGTATTCCTGGGCTGTACCGGGCAGAAAACCCGGCACATCCACCAGGGTGAGAATAGGGATATTGAAAGCATCGCAGAACCTCACAAACCTGGCAGCTTTGCGCGAAGCATTAATATCGAGCACACCGGCAAGGTAATTGGGCTGGTTTGCAACAATTCCGACTGACATTCCGTTTAGACGCGCAAAACCGGTAATAATATTGGGGGCAAAGTGACGGGCAACCTCGAGAAATTCGGTGTTATCAACTATGGCATGGATAACATCTTTTATGTCGTATGGTTTATTGGGATTGTCGGGGATGATGTAATTGAGAGAGTCGTCGAGGCGGTCGATGGGATCATCGCATGGCATCAAAGGCGGGTCTTCGAGATTGTTTTGCGGCATGTAGCTCAGCATCTTGCGGATAAGTTGAATACCTTCCTGCTCGTCTTCGGCAACAAAATGACTGACACCCGATTTTGACCCATGTACCATAGCGCCGCCGAGTTCAGCATCGGTTACAACTTCGCCGGTGACTGTTTTTACCACCTTAGGCCCGGTAACAAACATGTAGCTGTTTTGCTTCGACATGATGATAAAATCAGTAAGCGCGGGGCTATAAACCGCGCCGCCGGCACAGGGGCCGAAGATGGCTGAAATTTGCGGTATGACTCCTGAGGCAAGGATGTTGCGTTCGAAAATTTCGGCATAGCCTGCCAGGCTTTGCACGCCTTCCTGAATGCGGGCGCCGCCCGAATCGTTGATACCTATCAGCGGGGCTCCGACCTTCATTGCCTGGTCCATCACCTTACAAATCTTTTTGGCAAACATTTCGCTGAGCGAACCGCCAAAAACCGTGAAATCCTGTGAGAACACATACACAAGGCGTCCGTCAATAGTACCGTAGCCGGTTATAACACCATCTGTAAGATATTTTTCGTTCTCAAGGCCAAAATCATGACACCGGTGCGAAACAAACATGTCGAACTCTTCGAAACTGCCTTCGTCAAGCAATAGGTCAATTCGTTCGCGAGCTGTAAGTTTGCCTTTTTTATGCTGTGAATCAATGCGTTTCTGGCCGCCGCCGAGTTTTGCCTCTTCGCGTTTATCAAGCAACAGCTTGATTTTATCTTCAATAGCCATGGTATAAGTTGTTATGAATTCTTCAGTATGCCGTCAAAACTTTGTAGTGACACAAGCCGCAGCTACCGTATTTCTGTTTACTTCTGGTTTTTATCCTCGCATAATTCGGTAAGCACGCCATAGGTTGATTTGGGATGCAGGAAACCGATGTGTAAACCTTCGGCACCTTTACGCGGTTCCTTGTCAATGAGCCTTATGCCATTGGTTTCGGTTTCGGCCAGTGCTTTTTCGAGGTCGTTAACTGCAAATGCCATATGATGAATGCCTTCACCCTTGTTTTCGATAAACTTACCAATAGGGCCTTCGGGATCGGTGCTCTCGAGTAATTCAATCTTGGTTTGGCCAACCATGAAAAAGGCGGTCTTCACCTTCTGATCCTTCACTTCTTCGACAGCATAGCATTTCAATCCGAAAATTTTCTCCCAGTATAAGATGCTTTCTTCGAGGTTTTTAACAGCAATTCCGATGTGTTCAATGTGCGAAATATTCATGGTTCAATATTTTGGTGCAAAAGTATTTGTTTTTGTTATTCAATAAACAGTTGAAGTGAAAATATCTTTATTAACAAGGCTTTAAGAGGCTCAAACGCTGTCTCGAATATTCAATATTTAATATATGAGCAACCATCCTTAAACAAAAAACCGGCCTCGTGTGAAAGCCGGTTCTAATGATTTATTGTACTGCCTATTCCACCGTAACCGATTTGGCAAGGTTACGGGGCTGGTCAACATTGCAGCCCCGCAATACGGCGATGTGATAGGCAAGCAACTGTAATGGTACCGAGGCAATAAGCGGCACCAGCATTTCGTCGGTTTCGGGCACGGGTATGCAATAGTCGGCCATTGAACAAACCGTTTCATCGCCTTCCGAAACAACGGCAATTACTTTCCCTTTGCGGGCTTTAACTTCCTGAATGTTGCTTATAACCTTGTCGTAATTGCCTTTGCGCGTTGCAATAACCAATACAGGCATTTCGTCGTCAATGAGTGCAATAGGGCCATGTTTCATTTCGGCGGCAGGATAGCCTTCGGCATGTATATACGAAATCTCTTTTAATTTGAGGGCGCCTTCGAGGGCAACCGGAAAGTTAATGCCTCTGCCGAGGTATAAAGCATTTCGCTTGTGGTTGAAATGAGTGGCTATTTCGGTGATAAGCGCATCGGATTGGAGCACTTTTTCAATTTTCTCAGGAACTGAATTAAGCTCATGCAAAAGCCTGTAATAGCGCGAAGCAGCGATAGTACCTTTACGCTCGGCAAGCATAAGCGCCATAAGAGTAAGTATGGTGACCTGGGAGGTGAATGCTTTGGTGGAGGCAACACCAATCTCAGGTCCCGCATGTGTGTATGAGCCTGCATCAGTGGCGCGGGCTATGGATGAACCTACCACATTGCATATTCCGAGGATTGTGGCTCCTTTTGATTTGGCAAGTTCGATGGCTGCCAGCGTATCGGCAGTTTCGCCCGACTGCGAGATGGCAATCACCATATCATCTTCGCTGATAAGCGGGTTGCGGTAGCGAAATTCCGATGCATATTCCACCTCAACCGGTATGCGGGCCAATTCTTCAATAAGGTATTCGCCAACCAGGGCGGCATGCCACGATGTACCACAGCCTATCATGATTATTCTCTTGGCATTCAGCAGCTTGCGGGTGTATTCTTCGATGCCGCCCAGCAGCACTGAACCTTGTTCCATATTAAGCCGCCCGCGCATGCTGTCGCGTATGGTACGTGGTTGTTCAAATATTTCCTTCAGCATGAAATGCGGAAATCCTCCTTTTTCTAAGGCGTTGAGGTTAACTTCGAGAGTTTGTATGTAAGGAGTTTTTTCGGCATTTGAAACCGTGATGATCCTGTAACCATGTTCGCGGCTTACAATCGCAATTTCGTAATCGTTGAGATAAACAACCTGCCGCGTATATTCAACAATAGGTGCAGCATCGGAAGCGAGAAAATACTCTCCCTCACCAATACCGAGCACAAGCGGACTGCCTTTACGGGCTGCTATGAGCAAATCAGGATCGTTTTCCGAGATGAGTGCAATGGCATATGCGCCGGTTACCTGGCCTAATGCAATACGCACGGCTTCAACAAGATCGCATCCTTCATTTGCTTTTACATCTTCAATCAGGTGAACGAGTACTTCGGTATCGGTTTCGCTCACGAAGACATAACCACGGCTAATGAGCTCTTCTTTTAGAACTGCATAGTTTTCGATGATCCCGTTATGAATAATGGCCAGCTTACCCGATTTTGAAATATGCGGATGGGCGTTGGCATCAGTAGGTTCACCATGCGTTGCCCAGCGGGTATGGGCAATGCCAAGAGTTCCTTCGAGTTCATAATGACCAAGAAGTCCTTCGAGGTCGGCTACTTTACCTGCTGTTTTATAAACCGACAATTGCCCGTTGAGCAGGGCGATGCCGGCACTGTCGTAGCCCCTGTATTCAAGTCGTTTTAGTCCCGGTATCAAAACTTCGGTTGCATTCCGGTAGCCAATATAACCTACTATACCACACATAATATTTTAAATTACTTACTTGATGCAATCATTAATTCACTTTACATCATAAAGTGATGCATCGGGCAGTAAAATTAGGAAATCTTTTGATCAGGAAACGGGAAGTTTTGAAATACAACCTAAGGCAGGCGGTATTAATCCACAACCGTGTATTTGATAAACAGTTTCATGCGTCCGTATGGATTGCCGGGACCGTTAAGTACAAGTCGGTTAGCATTTACGGCGCCCCCTGAAATCAGCAGGTACAGGCCATTGTTTTTGATGTCGCCGTTTATAACCTGCTGCACATAACGTGCAAGCCTGAAGCGGTATGTGTTGTCGGCCTTGTTGTATGTGCCGTCGAAATACGACGATCCTTCGGTATATTCATCATCGGTATAACCGCCGACAGCATTATTGTCGGCAACAAGCCTTAATGACAATGAAGCAGGTATGGCATACTTATCGTCGGGTGATGCATTGGTAAGAATGAGCTGGGCATCATTAACAATGACCTTATGATTATCGTTCCACTGTGGCAGTGCGGGGAACCTTAATTTCACCCTTGTACCTGCCATACTTTGCAGGAAAACATATTGCTGGCCTAAGCTTGTATCGCCGGCAATTTGTTGCTGTAATAGCGGCGATGCATTACTGTAACCATGGTGATCGTAATTTCCGAACCGGGCGCCGTACGAACTGATGAGGTAATAGGCCGAGGTGGTATCTTCGGTATTATGGTAATACATGGTAATGAGGCTGCTGCTTGATGGTGCGGTAAAATACAGTATTGCACCTTTGCCGGGGGTTTCCTGTTTTTCGGCAACTATGCAGATGCCATAGAACGAATTGATGAAACTGTCGTTATCAACCATCGAATCGGCGGGAACCGAAAGCATACGCTGGCCGAAGTAGCTGTTTAGAGGGATGCGAATTTGGGGTAGTACCTTTTTGCCGGCAACCAACACGCTGTCGGATGGGCGTGGCACAAAGGTGAGCGAGCCAAGCAGGTGCGATTCGTCGAAAGTGGCTGTGTTGAATGAGTACATTGTGTCGTTGTAAACGAGCTTCTGGGTAAGTTCGTAAACACGGAAAGTGGTATTTGACATTGTATCGCCGTAAGCGCCCTTGTATGGCAGCGCCAGAACTGCTGAATCAAAAACCGGTTCGGTGCCAAAATCGGTGCCTTCGTCAACCAGGTAGAGCTGTGAATAAAAAGTGGCATCCGTTTGCCCGAAAACGGGGTCATACATACTGCCAATGAGGGCATAGCTCAGCTCTTCGGTGTTCATCGAATCTACTTTGACGGTATAAGCTACTATGCCGGCAGTGTCAACATAGCCGAGTTTAAGCAGTTCTGATTGTGAAACAAGATTGAGACCCACAAGGTCGGGTTCTTTGGTACATGTTGTAAAAAAGAATGCCGTGAGGGCGATCAACAGATATACGGAGGCTTTACGAAGCAGTTTCAACGGAGGTTATTTTGAAGTAATGAGTGTTGTAGTTGTATTATAAGTTTCAGGCCGAAAGTATGCGGTCGTAAAATTCATTATACGTATCAACGAAAGTTTCTTCCGGTTGGTATTCGAGCATTGGTTTTCCTGATTGAAGGGCATATTCATGCACCTCGCTGTTAATTACCGGGCTACCGACAATTATACCGTCGGCAAAGTCGATCCCGGCTTTCATAATATTGGCAAATGTTGGTTTTTTATAATGTTTAAGATCTTTGGCGCTGATGCCTTCGTGCTTTATTTTGTTGGTAATGTTGGCATCGAGTGTTTCGTCGAAATGATCATCATAAATAGAAAGCACAACCTTGGTATTGCTGAGCAGGGGATTTTCGTGGTATGCTTTCTTGATATAAATGGGCATAAAAGAGGTCATCCAGCCATGGCAATGAACCAAATCGGGAGGCCAGCCGAGTTTTTTTACGGTTTCGAGCACTCCGCGGGAGAAAAATATGGCACGTTCGTCGTTATCGGAATAAAAGATGTTGTTTTTGTCACGAAACACATATTTCCGCTGGAAGAAATCTTCATTATCAATAAAATAAATCTGCATTCGTGCCGACTGTATGGATGCAACCTTGATAATAAGGGGGTTGTCGGTATCGTCGATAATAAGGTTCATACCGGACAGGCGGATAACTTCGTGAAGTTGATTCCGCCTTTCGTTGATGTTACCGAATTTTGGCATGAATGTGCGGATTTCGCGGCCACGTTCCTGTATGCCTTGTGGTAAGTACCTGGCAATGTGCCCCATAGGGCTGTCTTTCAGATAAGGGGTGATGTCCTGCGAAACGAATAATACCTTGGTTTTCTCCATAGGTTTCCAACTCTTGAAAAGGAATGCAAAATTAGTAAATTTTTTGCAATCAATCAATTAAGCCTATGGTACAACTTTATTCGTTTGTTCAGCACGCGTGGTAAGGAGCAGTGAAACATTAAACCATCGCTTGCAAGGGCTGATGGTTACCAGAAAATAGTTAATGTCAAGGGTATGTCACAAAACAATTCTCATATCCATGAGCTGATCAACGATGAACCGATCAACCTTTATCCTGTCTCAATGTGCCTCAAGCCAGTTGGCGCCGGTATTCATCTCCACTTCAATGGGCACTTTCATGGGTATGGCATTTTGCATGCAATCCTTTACAATCATCTTTACCGTTTCGGTTTCGCTGAGGTGGGTGTCGAAAACAAGTTCGTCGTGAACCTGAAGTATCATCCTGCTCTTCAGCTTCTTGCTCCTGAATTCATCATGAATACGTATCATCGCGATTTTGATCATATCAGCCGCCGATCCCTGGATTGGAGCATTTATGGCATTTCGTTCGGCAAAGCCGCGCATCACGCCATTGGCTGAATTGATGTCGCGGATATAGCGCCTGCGGCCCATAATGGTTTCAACATATTCGTGTTCCCTGGCAAAGCGGATGGTGTCGTCCATATACCTTTTAATACCGGGAAACTTGATAAAATACTGGTCGATGATCTCCCCGGCTTCCTTGCGCGAAATGCCAATGTTTTCGCTCAGTCCGAATGCCGAAATACCGTATATAATCCCGAAATTCACACTTTTGGCATTGCGGCGCTGGTCACGGGTAACTTCTTCAGGAGTTATACCGTAAATAGTCGCTGCCGTGGCAGTGTGAATGTCCATACCATCCCTGAATGCCGCCATCATACCCTCGTCGTTGCTGATGGATGCAATGATACGAAGTTCAATTTGTGAATAGTCGGCCGATAGCAGCGTGAATTCTGCGCCACGCGGCACAAAGGCTTTGCGTATTTCGCGCCCGCGCTCGGTGCGTATCGGGATGTTCTGAAGGTTGGGATTGTTTGAACTGAGCCTTCCGGTTGCTGCCACAGCCTGGTTGTAACTTGTATGAACACGGCCTGTCACCGGGTTTACAAGCGTTGGCAAAACATCCACATACGTCGATTTCAGCTTGGTGAGCGAACGGTAGTCGAGAACGGTTTGAACGATAGGATGCTTGTGCGCCAGTTTCACGAGCACGTCCTCGGCTGTTGAATATTGTTTTGTGGCGGTTTTCCGCACGTTATCAGTGATTTTCAGCCGTTCATAAAGGATTTCACCCAATTGTTTGGGCGACTGTATGTTGAATGATGAACCAGCCATCTGCCAGATCTGTTGCTGCAGGTCGAGGATTTCTTTGCCGAGGTCAACGGAATAATCCGAAAGTGCTTTAGTGTCGATTTTCACCCCTTCGAGTTCCATAGCTGCGAGCACCGGTACCAGCGGCATCTCAATTTCGTCGAATAGCTTTCGGGTTCCGGTTTGTGATAACCGTGGTTCGAAGATGCCACGCAGTTGCAGGGTTACGTCCGCGTCTTCGGCGGCATATTCCTTGATTTGCTCCAGCGGCACCATGCGCATGGTAAGCTGGTCTTTGCCTTTTTTCCCAATCAGCGTTTCAATACTTACCGGCCTGTAGTGCAGGTAGTTTTGCGACAGCACATCCATGTTGTGCCGCATGTCGGGCTCCAGCAGATAATGAGCGATCATGGTATCAAAAAGCTTGCCTCTCACACGAATGCCATAGCTTGAAAGCATTTCGATGTCAAATTTCATGTTCTGGCCGGTCTTTTCTGTTTTCTCATTATCAAAAACAGGGCGGAATTTTTCCAGCAAAGCCAATGCTTCTTTACGATCAGCCGGAACAGGAACATACCATGCTTTCGATGGTTCAACGGCAAACGACAACCCGACCAGTTCGTCGGTGGCTGTTTCGAGCCCTGTGGTTTCGGTATCGAAACAGAAACGTTCCGAAGCTGACAATATCGTTATCAGCGCATTGATTTTTTCCTCACTATCGGCCAGGATGTATTCATGTGGAGTGTTTTCGATGGTGTGGAGGCTGCTTTCGGTTAAGCCGCTGTCTTCGTCAGTAAGGCCCGAAAACAGGTCGGGGGCAGCCGGGGCACTTTTTGCCTGCGGTTGTGTTTGCTGAGTAACCTGCGATTGTTCTCCCTCCTGCAGCGAAAGGTCGGTGAAGACGCGTTTGGCGAAAGTGCGGAACTCCAGTTCTTCGAAAAGTTCGCGCAAGGCTGCCGGGTTTGGCGGGTCGAGTTGAAGATTCTCTTCGTTGAATTCAATCGGGACGTCGAGAATGATCGTGGCAAGTTGTTTCGACTGAATTCCCAGGTCCATGCCATTGATTATCTTCGTTCGCATACTTTCCGGTTCTACGCTATTGATGTTGGCAAGAATGTTTTCGAGCGAACCATATTTTTCGATCAACTTCTGGGCACCTTTCTCACCAATGCCGGGGATGCCGGGAATATTGTCCGATGCATCGCCCCAGATACCAAGCATATCAATTACCTGCAGCGGATTATTGATCCCGAATTTTTCGCAAACTTCGGCCGGACCCACGATTGAAGGCTTTTCGCCAAACTTGCCCGGTTTGTAAATCAGCACATTGTCGCTGACAAGCTGCCCGAAATCTTTATCGGGAGTCATCATATAAACGGTAAAACCGGCTTTTTCGGCTTCCTTGGCCAACGTACCGATCACATCATCTGCCTCATAACCGTCAACAAACAAAGTGGGAATGTTGAAAGCTTCGATGAGCCTTTTGATATAGGGGATGGAAGCGGCAAGGTCTTCGGGCATGCGCTGGCGGTTGGCTTTATACTCAATGTAGCCTTCGTGTCGGGCTGTGGGTGCAATGGTATCGAATGCCACACCGATGTGAGTAGGCTTTTCTTCCTTCAGCAATTTGTACAAAACATTGGCGAAGCCCTGTACCGCTGAGGTGTTCATTCCTTTTGAGTTGATGAGCGGGCGCTCTTTATAGGCATAAAACGCCTGGTAAATAAGCGCCATGCCGTCGAGGAGAAAAAGCTTTTTCAAATTTTCTGACTTTAATAACGGTTATAAAAGTAAAGATTTTAACGGGCACTCCGCTTACCGGATTTTAATCAGCAAATACCTTCCTGAAACCGGTACAGTCGGGAAACCGCATATCCATGATAATAAAGTTGCAACCGGCCTGCTTGTTCATTACCTTTACAATAAATAACTGATAAGGATGAAAAAACAGATACTTTTTCTTCTGATGCTATTGCCGTCTGTTGTTGTCGCGCAATGGCTGCCTTTCGGACCGTGGTCGGTGTGTGCAACAAATACAGCCACCATGCTGCCGCCGGCATCAATTACGGCTGTTCTTTTTCAGCCAGTTCACCCGGGATTATCAGTTTCTTATGAATTTGGCTGGCGTGACAAGGAATTCAGCAAATGGTTCCAGGATGCCGGAATTGGATACACCTATCACCGTTTTGCTTACCAGTCGGTGGTGATTAATACAAAGGCGGGCTACCGCCGTTATCTTGGGAATTTATCGCTCGAAGCCGCTTTACAGGCGGGTTATATGCATATGTTCCTGCTTACCGACCGGGCTGTATGGGACGATGACCACTGGACATCAAAGGCGGGTTTCGGCAAGCCGCAATTTATAACCGGCGCAGGAGTGGGCATAGGGTACGACATTGGAACCGAAGATGCCATGAGGCGCATCATCCTCAACTATGATTTCAGGCTGCAAATGCCATTCGTGAAAAACTATACGCCTTTACTGCCAAGCGGATTGCTATCACTGGGATTACAGTTCACCTTGTAAACAAATCATTTGTGTCATGAAATCATTCAACGATTATACCTCCGCATTTTTGGGTCTCATGCTTTTACTCACTGCTGCATGCCGTAAAGCAGAGATTTTACCATCTACAACGCTAAACTGCCCGCTTGAAGAGGAATCAGTATATAAGGCCAACCCGAAAAGTGCTCAATTTCAAAATATCCTTGACGAGTATGTTCACCAAGGCTTGCCCGGCATCATATTGCTGGTAAAAAATGAAGACGGCTTTTTTATAGGTTCAGCGGGTATGGCCGATATTGATAAAGGCATCAAAATGCAGCCCTGCCATATCTCAAAAATATGCAGCATTACAAAATTAATGCTCGGCTTAACAATTATGCGGCTTCAGGAGCAGGGGTTGCTTTCAATCAATGATCCCATCAGCGATTATTTGCCTGAAAACACGCTGAAACACATCGAAAATTGCGATCAGCCCCTAACCATCCGCAACCTCATGAATCATACTACAGGTATTTATGATGTGATCAAGGACCAGGGTTTTTACCTTCAAATACTCAACAATCCTGCAAAACACTGGACTGCCGACAACCTGCTGAAATACGTTTACGATAAACCAGCCATGTTCGATTTCGCTCCAGATGATACAGCCGCATACTCGAATACAAACTACCTGCTGCTGTCGATGATCGTTGAACAGGTTACCGGCAAGCCGCACTCACAGGTAATGCATGAGGAAGTGTTTGATAAACTCGGAATGAATGACACCTACTATTTTTACCACGATGCATTACCCGAAAACCAGGTAGCACAGGGCTATTACGATTTGTACAACAATCACACGCTGGTAAATCTGTCGAACTGGAACACGGGCAGCGGCAATGGTTACGGCGGCGTTTATTCCACTGTGTGGGACATGTACCTTTTTGCCGATGCTTTGTTTGTAAAGAAAACGCTGCTCGAACAATCGTCGCTGGAGCAGATGCTTGTTTTCCATAAAACGGTTGAATCGCGCAAGAATCTGGGAGTGGCCTGTTTCCGCGATTTCATTGATGTTGGAGGAGCCTCCGATTATGCCTGGGGGCACCGCGGCCGCGACCTGAGTTACAGTGCTGACCTATTCTACTTCCCGCACCACAAGGCTATCATGTCGATGATTGTGAACTACGGAACCGATGGTGACAGTTACCTGCGGCCTGTATTCAAGGAGATGCGCGATGAAATAGCGAAGG
Organism: Bacteroidota bacterium; assembly: GCA_022711175.1. Taxonomy (GTDB): domain Bacteria; phylum Bacteroidota; class Bacteroidia; order Bacteroidales; family UBA4417; genus UBA4417. The sequence continues at coordinate 29,498 of JAKLFM010000014.1, forward strand.
TTATCATCGCAGATTAAAAAGCGAAACGTTATTTTTTCAGGTCTATTTTTCGGTTGAAGTAAGCCGAATAGTCAGGCATCGAACGTTCGTAAGGCTCAGCCATGAGGTGCGACGAAATGAGGAAATCGGCCGTTGAGCGGTTGCATGCAGAAGGGATGTTGTAAAGCACCGAAATGCGGAGCAATGCTTTGATATCCACTTCGTGGGGTTGAGGTTCCATAGGGTCCCAGAAAAAGATCAGCACATCAATGTTGCCTTCGGCAATCATGGCGCCAAGTTGCTGGTCACCGCCAAAAGGCCCCGATTTTAACCGTCGGAGCTTAATGTTGATGGGCTCACCTTCGTCCATCTTGGAGGCAATCGCTTCGGCCACAAGTCTTCCTGTTGTTCCGGTGCAAATAAGCTCATGATCTTTAAGCAGTTGCCAGTTCCATTCAACCCATTCAACAAGATCTTTTTTACAATTATCGTGTGCCACAAGGGCTATTTTTTTAATGTCGGTCATTTCTTAATATTTAGAAAAAGAAGCAGTTAATTATTCCAATGCTGGTCTCTGAACTATTCAGCCAGGAATTATAAGCGGTGCAAAGGTACTTTTACTTTTTCTGTTCCCTGATCACGATCATGTAAAAGTCGTTTTCGAGTGGCAGGTAGCCGTATTCATACACAAAGCGGTAAGCGCTTCCTTTCTGGGTGGTGTAAAGATTTGTGAAGTAGTTGAAATTGAAACCCTTGTTCACAAGTTTATCTTTATGAACGGTAACTTTATCAACAGGATTCAGTTCGCTGAGTATCCGGCGATTTTTACGCAAGATGGTGTTCACATTCCTTACATAAGTGGTAACATCGGCATTTTGCCGGTTGTTGTAATTGTTGCGGCACTGGTCGGAGCAAAACTTTTTGTCGAGGCGGCCATATATTGGCTCACCGCAATCGAGGCATCGGCGCTGTTCCATATACTCAAAAATTAATGACTCACTTTACAAACTGTTCCAGAACCGGCGTTTCAAGGCTCAGGCAAATCACTGTAACCTGTTCGTCGAGCAGGTCTTCGGGGACATCAATATACAGCAATCCCGGGTTTGAGCTCCACCAGGGTTTCATCATCACATTGAAATTGAGCGGATTGCCTTTTCCTACCACCCATGCCGATACCACCTTGTTAGGCATTCCTTTTACCACAACCTGCCCTATGGGCTTGCTGTCAATAAATAGGTAAAGCTTTTTACGGTCTTTCGACAGCGTTGAAGGGCCCGCGAACCATTCGCGCGGCACACCAGCAACTGTGCCATAGATGGCTTCGCTGTGCTTCGATGTCCAACGACCAAGTTTTTTCAGGATGGCGACCTGTTCATCGGGAATTGTACCATCTTCTTTCGGGCCGATATCAAGCAAAAGATTGCCTCCCAGGCCAATGCAATCGGCAAAGATGCGGATTACCTGGTTGGGCGTTTTGTAATTGTTATCGGTAGGCTGGTATCCCCACGAATCGTTCATAGTCATGCACAGTTCCCACCAGGGCGATGCGGGCCTGTAAACCGGAACGCCATTTTCGGGCGTATCGTAATCGCCATAGCCCTGAAGGCGTGAATTGATAATGGTATTCGGGTTGTTGTTCAGTAGTTTTTCCCTTATCTGCTTTGCTTTCCACTGCTCGGCGCCAAATTCCCAATCGCCGTCGAACCACCAGAGGTCGGGATTGAAGCGGGTGGCAATTTCATCGAGCTGGCCGTTTAAGAACATAAGGTATTTGTTCCAGCGGAGGCTGTCGTTATCGTACCGCTTTTTATCGCGCAGAAAGTTTGGATAATCGGGATGTGACCAGTCGAGGAGTGAAAAATAGAGTCCGGCTTTCAGGCCTTTATCGCGTATGGCTTTGTAAAATGGTGTGAGCAGATCGCGTTTGGCGGGTGTTTTCTTCACCACGTTCAGGTCGTTCATTTTGGTGTCGTAAAGGGCAACGCCGTCGTGGTGCTTGCTGGTAATCACCGTGTATTTCGCCCCGCTTCCGGCAATAAGATCAGCCCAGGCAACAGGGTCGTATTTTTTAGCCGTGAAGCCGTTGAGTTGCTTCATATAATTCTCGTAGCTGATCTGCCCGTTGTGAAACGACCAAGATTCGCCGATTCCGTTCACGGCGTAAATGCCGTAGTGGATAAAAATACCGAGTTTGGCATCGGAAAACCATTGCATGCGGGCGGCTTTCTGTTCTGCGGTTTCCTGGGCAGCAGCGGATAAGGTTGTAAGAACGAGGCCAAGGCAAAAAAATGCTTTTTTCATATGTGATGTATTTCAGTTGTTTACGGGTTACCATTATGTTGATTTTGTTTATCAGTACCTGTAATCATTGCCTGAAGCCTGGCATAAACCTCTCCGGGCTTTATTTCCTGCATACAATGGCAGGAACCGGCTTTGCGACAGTCGTTACAGGCCTTATCAGTTACGAGGTATGACGCTTTCAGCCCTACAGGCGCCCACCTTCCCGGATGCATGGGTTGAATGGGCGGATAAATTCCCAATGCTGTTTTGCCCATAGCGGCCGCAAGGTGCAAAGGGCCAGTACTGGCTGCAAGCAGGCCATCGGCCTTGCCGATAAAAGCAATAAGTTGTGAAAGACTGAGCCTGCCGGTAAGGTTTACAATGTTTTCAGCCTTTTCAAAAAAACTTTCTGATGCGAGCAAACTGCCCTCGGCTTCGGTACCGGTGACAAAAACCTTAAATTTATCGGCAGGAAGCATATTGGCGAGTGCGGCAAAATTATCACTTCCCCATTCCCTGGCGCTGCCTTTCGATTTAGGATGCAGAATAAGGTTGAAACGATTTTTATCGGGCAGCATGTCAAATTCGCGTGATAACGCTTCGGTTTGAGTGAGACCGTAAAGGGCGAGGATTTGATCCAACTCAAGTTGTGAAGGCACTCCCAGGGGCGAAAGCAGCCTGAGGTTGAGTTGTGATTCGTGCAATGGCGACCGCCGGCGCGAGAGCGGCACAAGTCGGTTGCAATGCAGCCAGTTATAAAACCGGCCGGTAGCACCAATTCTATACCGTATTCCTGCTTTTTTTGCCAGCAAGGCTATTTCGGGGCGCGGGTAAACATGCAGGATAACATCAGCCCCAAACGACCTGAAACTGTTCAGTTGCTCCTTGTATGACATTGAGCGGATATGGCTCCAGTCGGCAAAATCATCTATATGGGCACATGCTGCGATCACGGGTTTTGTGTAGTCATTGCCAAGGAAAATAATCCGGCATGCAGGAAAACGCTTCTTAAGATAACCGGCTACAGGCAACGTTAATACTACATCACCGATGCTGTCGGTGCGGCTGATGACAAATGTATGTGCTTTCAGGCCGGTCAATTTGGTGGTTATTTGTGCTGCTTTTGTAATCGGTAGATTTTCAAGTATTTGATGTATGTGGCATAGGCTGAGAGCCGTGATATGGTAAACCCTTCCTTTCCGTCGAGCACGCCAAGTTTAACAATGTAGTCCCTGATAAATTTCCACATGCCTTTCATTACGGCCTCAGCCGGCAAGGCGGACTTTCCTTTTTCAACCAGTTCTTTGGCCGAAAGATCGGTGAATTTTTCGATTTGATCAAGGTGTTGTTGCCTTGAGTAATAGGAATAATGGAGCAGGTCGCCGCTGATGTGCATGGTGGTTGAACCGGGCTTCATTTTGACACTTTCGTGAATCATGTTGCCATCCCAGCCACCCATTTTCCTGTTCCAAAGCCGGAGTTTAACATCAGGATACCAGCCGCAATGGTAAATCCATTTACCGCAGTAATTTGTAAGCCGGTTAAAGGTATAGCCGTCGGCCTGCCAGTTGTTTTTCACCTCAAGTATTGACCGGCGCAGGTTATCGGACAACGCTTCATCGGCATCCAGCGAGAGAATATGGTCGAAACCGGCTAATTGGACCGCGCACTGTTTTTGGTCGGAATAATCAGTGAAGGCACGCTGATGAAATTTCACGCCAAACGACCGGCAAATTTCTTCGGTTCGGTCGGCCGAAAAGGAATCGAGTACCACAATTTCGTCGGCAACACCCTGCAGCGAGCGGAGGCAGCGTTCAATGTTCCTCTCCTCGTTAAAGGTGATGATGACGGCGGATATGGGGGTGGAGTGGTTCATAGGTTATTGCCAGTGGTTATTCTAGTTTCAAGTCAACTAATTGGTAGTTAACATTTCGTCCGCCTTCGTCAGTTTGTTTCAAGATGCCTTTTTCTACCAGGTCTTTTATGTCCCGTAAGGCTGTGTCGGTAGAGGTTTTGGTTAATTTGGCCCATTTTGAGGTTTGTAGTTTTCCTTCAAAATTTTCAAATAACTTATTTAGTACAAGTCTTTGACGTTCATTAACAGGAGTATGTTCATGCAACTTCCAAAACTCTGCCTTGCGTAATATTTTCTGTGTAATAATCTCAGTGGCCAACATAGCGTTCTTAAGGCACTCCAAAAACCATTGAAGCCATTCAGTTATGTCGCCTGAACTATATTGCACTTTTTGCAGTACTTCGAAATAGCGTTTTCGTTCAGCTAATATTTGGCTGGACATACTGTAAAAACGCTCTCCGCTGGCTTCTGCACGTGCAAGCAGCATATCTGTGATAGCTCTGCCAATTCTGCCGTTTCCGTCATCAAAGGGGTGAATGATAATGAACCAAAAGTGTGCAATAGCTGCTTTCAAAACATTATCAAGTCTATTTTCGTTGTTGAACCAATCCAGAAACTTATCCATTTCTGCTTTAACCAACTCCGGTTTTACTGCTTCATAATGTACCTTTTCTTTACCCATAGCTCCGGATAAAACTTGCATTTCACCAGTTCGGTATCGTCCAACTTCTATTGAGCAAGGTCCGCTGTAACCAGTAGGGAAAAGCGCTGCGTGCCAACCAAACAAACGCTCATGGGTTAAAGGCAGATTGTAACGCCGGGTGGCATCAAGCATCATCTCCACAACTCCTTCTATGTGGCGGCTGCTTGAAACAAGTCCTCCGGTATTAATACCCAAGCGCCTGGCAATAGAAGAACGCACCTGGTCATAATTGAGTAATTCACCTTCTATTTCTGATGATTTTACGATGTCTAATGTTAAGGCGGTAAGTGCGGCTTCCTCTTTGGCAGAAAATCCCAGAGAGTTCATTTGCCCTATTATTTTACCTTGCATAAGTCGCACTTCACCAAATACAACATTTATAGATTTGTCCTGCCACGAAAAATCTGTCCAGTTTTTATACTCGTAAATGTATTTTGTCATTTTCAAAAACTATTGTGCGGTAAATATACACATTAATCACCGCAGATATGCGGCGATAAGTTTATTTTTTCACCGCAAGGGAATAGGTTGTCAACGGTTCACGGCTTGGCGATGTGGCGGATTTTTAGCACAAAAGTTAATAGAATTACTGCTGTTGAACCTTGCACAAATGTTTGATAGAAGCACTTCAGCCGCCATATTGCCAAACCGATGTTAGCTGCTGGCAATTTATTCATCGTTCAGTCTCTTTATGTTTCCAATCAGTTCTGGTCGTAGTCGCCAAAACAATTTTTTTCCGCTTATCCATATTGAGTCATTGTCGCCAATTTTCCAGTCTGCGAAGTCTGCCCAATAAAAGAGTCCGTTGCTTGTCATTAAAGTGGCGTCATAAATAACTGCGTTTGTGGTTTCTTCAAAAGGTCTGAAATTGAATTGCTCAATGTCCTCAAATTTCAACTCCAATACTGTTGTCGGCCCAAATTGTCGTTGAAATAATAATGATGCTGTCAGTTTATTGTCAAAGTGCATAGCAAGTTTCTCGTCAATAAATTCTCTTGTCGAGATATAAATGTCACGCAAACAACTGTCGTGAAAGAAGCCATAGCTCTCTAAAAGCTTGTCAATGTCTACTTGGTCTTTTATTTCAGTCCACATAAATTTTTGTTCTCTGTTTGGTGTCCTATATGCTTGCAGCTAACTTGTATATATGCACAAATATAATCATCTTACAAAATTGCATAATGATTTTATTAAATATTTCATTTTCAATATAAAAAACGACAACAAACGACAACAAACGTTTCTATCCGGATACAAATGCTTATTAACCGAATCAGGTTACAGGGCCGCTATACTTTTGCTTCGTCAATCGCTGATAAACCGGTTGAAAGCAAATCATAAGATAACAATCCCGATAGCTATCGGGACCAAAACTCAAAACCCATGAACACACTCAAGAACACCGTTCACCTCATCGGCCGCCTCGGCCAGGATCCCGAAGTACGCACCTTTAATGGCGGAAAGAAAGTAGCCCGCCTGTCGCTCGCAACAGGTGGTACATTTTCTTCGAAAGAAAACAGCGAACGTACGAAAACCCAGTGGCACAACCTCGTTGTGTGGGGTAACCTCGCAGCCGTATGCGAAAAATACCTTACCAAAGGGCGCGAAATCGCCATCGCCGGCAAACTTACCTACAACAAATGGGAGGACAGCCAGGGAACGAAACACATCAGCACCGAGATTCTCGTTGACGAACTGCTTTTTGTCGGAAACACCAAATAATCATCACAAAAACATCAAACATTAAACATTAAACTTCAAACTCAAAACACCATGAACACACTCCGCAATTCCGTTAAACTCATCGGCCGCCTCGGCCAGGACCCCGAAATCCGCAATCTCGAAAAAGGCAGCAAAATGGCCCGCCTGTCGCTGGCAACCAGCGAAACATTCACCGACAAGCAAGGCAACCGCAAGGAACAGACCCAATGGCATAACCTCGTGGTATGGGGCAATCTTGCTACCATTTGCGAAAAATACCTCAAAAAAGGCAAAGAAATCGCCGTTGACGGCCGCATTGCTTACCGCAACTGGGAAGACAAGAACGGCGGAAAGCACATTGCCACTGATATTATTGTGAGCGACCTGCTTTTTATCGGGAATAAGCAATAACAGTGAGAAATAACAAATGTCGATTAACAAATGATAAATAATAAAGCACTGGCTTTGATTCCTTCAAAAATCATCATTTGTTAATCGACATTTAGCCTTCAAAGAGATCTTTTAACTTTTATAACACTTCTCTCCCACAATGCACCTCCATCTCATTCAATCGCTCATTCACGAAATACGGGGATACAGGGTCATGCTTGATTCCGACCTGGCTGCGCTGTATGAAACTGAGACCAAACGGCTCAAAGAGGCTGTGAGGCGCAACATCAACCGGTTTCCGCCCGATTTTATGTTTGAACTCAACGAAAGTGAATTCGAAACTTTGAGGACGCAATTTGCGACCTCAAACAGAGGCGGAACAAGATACATGCCTTTTGCTTTCACCGAACAGGGGGTGGCCATGCTGGCCAGTGTCCTCAACAGCCCCAAGGCGATTGAAGTGAACATTCAGATTGTCAGGGCCTTTGTATTCCTGAGGCAGTATGCGATCGCTAATGAAGAACTCGCGCGAAAACTAAATGAACTCGAAAGCATGTACAACAAGCAGTTCAAAGACATTTACGAAGCTTTGAATTACCTTCTGACAACAAACCACCAACAAAAATTGCAAAACCAACGCAGGAAGATCGGATTTGTCACCGAACCTGAAAAATAGCAGACCAATAAACATTAAACTTCAAACTCAAAAACACCATGAACACACTCCGCAATTCAATTCAGCTCATCGGCCGCCTCGGCCAGGACCCCGAAATCCGCACCCTCGAAAATGGCTCCAAAGTGGCCAATTTCCGCTTCGCCACCGACGACATCTACACCGATAAAGACGGCAACCGCAAAGACCAAACCGACTGGCACAACATCGTTGCCTGGGGAACCCTTGCCGAACGCTGCGAAAAGTACCTGAAAAAAGGGAAAGAAGTCGTAATCCAGGGCAGACTTACATACCGCAACTGGGAAGATAAAAACGGCAGCAAGCACACCTCAGCCGAAATCGTAATGACTGAAATGTTGTTTGTCGGTGCAAAGGCCGAGGAAGCTAAGTAATTTCTATCCGCCAGTTACCGTTACATGAGCCGCAGCCGTAACCGGGCTGCGGCTTTTACTTTTTTATAGCGATGTAGAAGGCAACTGCCAATGATCAATGTTTCTTATGAATGCTGAAAATTAGGTTCCTGGCAACTGACCGGGGCAGGAAACGAGGTGTAATGCTGCTCAGCTTATTCATAAAACCAGGCAAAACAACGGTTTTACCATTCATCATGGCTTTATAACCAGCCTTAGCTACTTCGGCGGCGGTATAGGGAGGAAATACCCTGTGAAACAACGATTTTCCAAGTCCTGCTGCTTCGGCAAAACCGGTGTCGGTAGGGCCGGGACAAAGTGCCGTTACGGTAATGCCGGTACCTTTCATTTCGCGCGACAGGGCTTCGGAAAAGGATAAAACATATGCCTTCGTAGCATAATAAACCGCCATACCGGGGCCGGGGATAAATGAAGCGATGGAAGCAACATTCATCACTTTGCCGCCGCCGGTTTCGATCATTTTACCGAGGAAATGATGGGTAAGATGGGTGAGCGCAGTTATATTTAACGTTATCATCCGCAGGTTCTTGTCAAGGTCGGCTGTGGCAAAATCTCCGTAATCGGCAAAACCTGCATTGTTGATGAGCGTATTGACAGTTATCTGCCAGTGGTCAATTTGCGAAATTACTTGTGCAAGATCATTCGTATCCGAAAGGTCAGCAACAATAGTTTTCACAACCACGTTGTTAGTTGCGCGGAGTTCTTCGGCAAGTTTTTCAAGTTTTTCACCCGAGCGGGCTACAAGTATAAGGTTTTGACGATCGGCGGCTGCCAGCCGGGCAAGTTCAAGGCCAATGCCACCGGAGGCTCCTGTAATGAATGTAAAGTTGGTTTCCATACTGATAAATAGCTTTCCTGCAGGTTCAAACAGATAACGAATACCAGGCGCCAAAGTTCACAAAAAAACACCAATTCCTTTATTGATGCCTCTTTTCTGACAAATTACCTGTTCAAAACTTTTTCATATCATTTTTCGACCTGCTGCAAAATCTCCCTTTTGCCGGCAGTACTTTTAATTTCCACAATCAACCGGGGAATAAAATCGAACATTTAAATACTCAAGTATGCTGAAAAAACCTGTCGTTCGGCCTGTAAAAAGAGTCATTGTTAAGGGTAAGAAAGCTGAGAAGGAGAAAAAGATTTTCGTGATTGATACCAGTGTGATCCTTTACAACCACAATGCTATCAATTGTTTCGACGATAACGATGTGGCTCTGCCGATTACGGTTCTCGAAGAACTCGACAATTTTAAAAAGGGCAATGACACCATCAACTTCGAAGCCCGGGAGTTTATCCGCATCATCGACCGCCTTTCAGAAAAGAGCACCCTGCAGCGCTGGACGGCGCTCACCCGCGCCAAAGGCGGAGGCAAGTTTAAGGTGATTATGAACGAGAAAGCCGATGTGGATGCACGCCATGTTTTTGGCGACAACAAACCCGATCATCGCATTCTCAATGCAGCTTTGTCGCTCGTTAAGGAATTCCCCGAAAGAAAAGTCATACTGGTTTCGAAGGATATCAACCTTCGGCTAAAGGCCAAAGCGCTGAATATCACCGCGGAGGACTTCCTTACAGGGAAAATCAAGGATGTTGAAGGACTTTACACCGGTAAAACCACCATCGAAGGGCTTACCTCGAAAACCATTGATGCCATGTACCAGAATGGCTGGGTTGACCCGAAGGAAATTGGTGTCGACAATCCAATCCCAAACCATTATTTTGTACTTCGCAATACCAAGAATTCAGCGCTCGGATTTTATAACCAGGCTACAAACCGGATTGAGCGCATTGATAAACGTCCGGCTTACCGTATCGTTCCCCGCAATGCCGAGCAGGTTTTTGCCCTCCACGCCATTATGAATCCTGAAGTGAAACTTGTAACGCTTCAGGGTGTGGCCGGAACAGGCAAAACCCTGCTGGCTCTTGCGGGCGCCATGGAACAACGCCGCGATTTCAAACAGATATATCTTGCCAGGCCCATTGTGCCGCTCAGCAACAAGGAAATCGGATTTCTGCCGGGTGATGTGAAGGAAAAGATAAATCCTTACATGGAACCGCTTTATGATAACCTGAAGTTTATCCAAAACCAGTACGGCGAAAAGGATAAAGAAACCAAGGTGATTTCCGAGTCACTGCAAAACGAAAAACTGGTGGTAACCCCGCTTGCCTACATTCGTGGCAGAAGCATTTCAAATGTATGTTTCATAGTGGATGAGGCGCAGAATCTCACGCCGCACGAAGTAAAAACTATTATCACGCGTGCAGGCGAAGGCACCAAAATCATATTTACCGGCGATATTTACCAGATAGATACTCCATACCTCGATGCCCAGAGTAACGGGTTGTCGTACCTTATTGACAAAATCAAACACCACCCGATTTACGCTCATATCAGGCTCGAAAAGGGTGAACGTTCGGAACTGGCAAACCTGGCAAACGACTTGCTCTGATCCTGATTTTATTTTTCCAGGTAAACGGTTGTGAGCACGGTTTGGCCCACAGCCATAAGGGTCTGTTTATCAATCCCCTGTATGTTGTCGCCCAAGGTATGCCAGTATTTGTAAAAACCGCTTTGCGTGGAAGGATCGTGATGGATGATATCAAGCGTTGGCACCTGCCGGAGATCATTAATATATGAATGATCATCAATAATGGCAGCGGTTTCGTCATTCACAAAATAGCTGCCGTACCCGAGTTGTGAAGCAATGTGCCACACCCGGTTCACATAATCTGCGGCATAATACATCGAAGTGCCTTCCTTGGTAAATGTAGCATCAGCGGCTCCTACCATGTCGAGCAGAATCCCGAAGCAGGCGGAGTAAGCCGGAACATGCGGATTGCGCGACCAATACTGCGAACCCAGGCACCAGTCATCTTCCACCTGGCTCTGTTCGTCTTGTGGCGAGCCATAATCCTCACCATCGAAAAATACAATATCTACACCTGTCGTTGGGTTTTTGAGCGAGAACTGGCGCGCTATTTCAAGCAGCACTCCCACGCCGCTTGCGCCATCGTTTGCACCATCAATGGGTTTGCGACGGTTAGCAACTTCAGGGTCCTGGTCGGCAAACGGACGTGAATCCCAGTGACTGCATAGCAGAATTCGCTTTTCAGCACCGGGGTTAAAACTACCGATAATATTTTTCAGGTGAAGGATTGTGCCATCATATGCTTTGGCGTCAAACGACTGGACTTTTACCTCGGGCGTAAACCGTTTCAGGGTGTTTTCGAGCCAAACAGCACATTTCTTGTTCGCGGTTGAATTGGAAACCCGGGGGCCAAAATCGGTCTGTTTTTTAACAAAATCGAATGCTGAATCGGCATTAAAAGAGGCGGGGATAATTTTTTCGGTTACTTCGGCCGGTTCCGGTTGCGAATTGTTATGTGAACGGTTGCTGCAACTCGTACTGGTCATCACAACAATTAATATTAATGACAGAAAAAGGGACTTCTTTACGGCATTTATCATCGTGAGAATGTTAAGGTTCAGTAGGGGCAACAAAATTACAGGAAAGATGCCTTGCTGCCGAAATGGCCATCGAAAACAAACGCTGCAAGAGGTTTCCTTGACCTTGGACTGAGTTCAAGTTTGAGGAGATTTGGGTGAAGTATTTCAGGATTGCCCAGGTAGCCAACGGTAAAAGCGCTTACCACACTATTGGCAGCTGGGATTGCAAGCGCTGAAGATACTCTTTCGTGGTCGAAACCGCCTATCTGGTGAATATACAAGCCATCCGAAGACGCCTGCACGGTGAGCATCGCCATTGCCTGCCCCAGGTCGTAGAGGTAACTGCTGTTTACTCTACCATTTTCATCCTGAGTAATGCCAATAGCCAATGCCATAACAGGAGCTGTTTTTACCCAAAGTTGATTAAACTCAACCATAGAATCGAAGATGACATTGTAAACGGTATCACCCTTAAAACCAAACATGAAGCACCATGGTTGCAGGTTGCGTGACGAAGGTGTCCACCTGGCGGCTTCAACCATACGCTGCAGTTTTTCCTTTTCAACAGGCTGATCGCTGTATGCACGCGGGCTCCAGCGGCTGGCTAAAACCGGATGAATTTCATGGGTAAGATCAGGGTATTTTATTTGGTCGGCGGTGTTTTCCATTGTTTCGATATTATTTGCAAAGGTATTTATTCTAAGGCTTAAATGAGTTAAAGCGATTTGCACTATATTTTCAAATGTAAGTATCAATGTGACAAAACGGCTAACAGTTAAAGCTGAGCTATTGGTTTTTTTTAAATCCGAATGACGCGGATCAGAATAAAAAAAACAATGTAAGTCGTACGAAGTGATCTTATTTCTTCAAATTGCACTCTTTGATTATATTTGTTCCTTCATATCTATTAACCTCAGCAATATGAAAAATAAGTACATCGACCTCATTACCCAGACCTTTGATTTCCCAACCGACGAATTCGAAGTGATTGATAGTGAACTGTATTTCCATAAGATTCCACTCATGGAAGTGATCAAACAGTACGGCACTCCGCTCAGGATCACCTACCTGCCAAAAATCGGGAAACAGATTCAGAAAGCCAAAAGGCTCTTTAATGTTGCCATAGCCAAAGCCGATTACAACGGTGAATATCATTATTGTTACTGCACCAAGAGTTCACATTTTTCTTTCGTAATGGAAGAAGTACTCAAAAATGATGTGCACATTGAAACTTCATCGGCATTTGACCTTCCGCTTATCGAGAATCTATATGAGGCAGGTAAGTTTAAGAAAGACAACTATATTATCTGCAACGGATTCAAGCGTCCGCAGTATATCGAGAACATCTGTAACCTCATTGAAGAAGGATTTGAGAACGTTATTCCTATCCTCGACAACAAATTTGAGCTCGACGAATACGATCGAAACATCACAAAAAAGATCAAAATCGGGATCAGAATAGCGGCTGAAGAAGAACCCAAGTTCGATTTTTATACCTCGAGGCTGGGTATCCGGTACAATGATATCATTCCATATTATGAGGAAGAAATCAAGAACAACCCGAAGTTCGAGCTAAAAATGCTGCATTTCTTTATCAATACCGGCATCCGTGATTCAGCCTATTACTGGAACGAATTGCGAAAATGTGTTGATGTGTATTGCGAACTTAAGGCCATTTGCCCGCAGCTCACGGCGCTCAATATAGGCGGAGGATTCCCGATCAAGAATTCACTGAGCTTCGATTATGATTATGAATATATGGCTGAGGAAATCATCGCCCAGATCAAGAGCCATTGTGAACGTACAAACACTCCCGAACCCGATATTTTCACCGAGTTCGGATCGTTTACTGTAGGCGAAAGCGGAGCCATACTTTACTCAATTATTGACCAGAAACGCCAGAACGACCGCGAAGTCTGGAATATGATCGACAGCTCATTCATCACCACCCTGCCCGATACCTGGGCCATTGACCAGAAATTTATTCTGATGGCGGTAAACAACTGGGACAAGGAATATGAGCGCGTATTTCTCGGCGGGCTCACCTGCGACAGCGAGGATTATTACAATACCGAAACACATACCAACGCCATCTTCCTTCCCAAGCTCATTGATGATGAGCCCTTATACATCGGGCTGTTCCATACAGGAGCCTACCAGGAATCGCTGGCGGGTTACGGCGGCATACAGCATTGCCTTATCCCGGCGCCAAAGCACATCCTCATTGATCTTGATGAAGACGGAGAATATACTACCAAACTTTTTGCCAAGGAGCAGAGCCACAAGTCGATGCTGAAGATTCTAGGGTATTAATTACCAGGGGTTTAGTATAATAATCACCAATTTGTTAAGATTAATTTGTGCCTGTTACCGGGGCGGTTTGTCGCTGGTTTAAGGGGAAAATATGTACTTTAGCCCCCGTTTAGGAGTCTAATTTTGTAAACAAAATCCGCAAAATCATGAAACAGTACGGCGATTTACCCAAGGAATATACAGCATTCGAAAGCTCAAAAGTGGTGATACTTCCTGTTCCTTACGATGGATCGAGCACCTGGCTCAAAGGCGCCGACAAAGGACCGGAAGCCTTGCTGGAGGCTTCGTGCAATATGGAAGTTTACGATATAGAAACCGACAGTGAGGTGCACAAGATCGGCATTCACACTGCTGAACCCGTGCTAGTTGACGGCAGTCCCGAGGACATGGTTGACGCCGTGTATAAAGAAATGAGCTTTCTGTTCAAAAAGAAAAAGTTCCCGATCATAATCGGTGGCGAGCACTCGGTAAGCATTGGTGCATTTAAAGCCGTAGCTGAGCATTATAACGATCTCACCATTTTACAGTTCGATGCCCATGCCGATATGCGCGATTCTTACAACGGATCGAAATGCAATCATGCCTGTGTGATGGCGCGCGCCAAGGAGGTTGCACCGGTTATTCAGCTGGGTATCAGGAGTATGAGTGTGGAAGAAAGAGAAGAAATTCAACCCGACCGCATTTTCTATGCTTATGATATGCGTCACAACCGGACCTGGTTTTATGACCTTCTCAGTAAACTAACCCGCAACGTGTATATCACTTTCGACCTCGATGTTTTCGATCCTTCTATCATGCCGAGTACCGGAACCCCTGAACCCGGCGGCATGAAGTGGTATGAAGTGCTGGAAGTATTAAAAAAAGTAAGCGAAATGTCCAATATTGTTGGCTTTGATGTGGTTGAACTAAAACCCGATAAAGAAAATAAAGCCCCTGATTTCCTTGCTTCGAAACTCATTTATACCTTGCTCACCTATAAGTATATTACCGGAATTAAGTAAAAACAATAATCCCTAAATCCGGGCTTTCAGAGAACGATATCGTTTAAGCCCTCTGCTTTGAGTGCGGTTAAAACATTAGATATTTTATTATATCAACCGTTTTCTCAAAGGATATTCTATATTTGAAGTTCGAAAGAGACGATTTGTTCCGCATTCTCAAAATGCAATTCTCAATTCTTGGCAGAAATATTCCTTGTTCGATAATTAATCCAATCGTGCATGAAAAATAAATCGATCAAACCCGGATACCTGTTTACGACAGGTTACACCAATTACATTTTCATTTTATTATTTCTGTTATACATGTTTGACTATGTTGACAGAACAGTCATCAGTTCATTATTTCCTTTTCTCAAAGCCGATTATAACCTCACTGATACGCAGTGTGCAATGTTGATCTCGGCTGTTTACTGGTCCATAGTGATCTTTACTTTCCCGGTATCGGTGCTGGTTGATCGATGGAGCCGGCGTAAAACAATCGGATTCATGGCAGTATTATGGAGTTTGGCCACCGCGGCGGGGGCATTTACTAAATCGTTCAGACAATTATTTACGGCCAGGACTTTTATCGGGGTAGGCGAAGCCGGTTATGCTCCGGGGGGCTCGGCTATGATGTCGGCACTTTACCCTGTTGAGAAAAGATCATGGATGATGGGATTGTGGAATGCTTCAATCCCCTTGGGAAGTGCGCTGGGTGTTGCATTGGGAGGAGTGATTGCCAGCCATTGGGGATGGAGGCACGCTGTAGGTATTGTTGCCATCCCGGGATTCATAGTTGCCATTCTATTTTTCTTTGTCAAAGATTATAAAACAATCGGCCTTGAAAAGAGCGAGCAAAAAACTGCCGACCACAAAAAAGTGAAAATGTCGGTCATGGATTTGGTAAAAGAGTTTCTGGGTAAACCGTCGCTAATATTCACATATTTTGGAATTACAGGCGTTGTTTTCACCACTACATCGCTTCTTACCTGGCTTCCAACATATTTCCACAGGGTGCAGGGCATGGCTGAAGGTCCTGCAGGCATTAAATCCAGCGCTGTCATGCTTTTTGCAATTGTTGGCGCTCCCCTTGGAGGTTATATTGCCGACCGGTGGAGAAAAAAACGCATCAATGCCAGGTTGCTGGTACCTGCTTTAACATCACTACTCTCTGCTATACTTATGTTTCTGGCATTCAGCGTGTTTGTCGGTCAAACTCAATACCTGATCTTGCTATCTGTCGGGATTTCGGTTACGGCTTTTATTGCCGCAGCTGCTGCTGTAACCCAGGATGTTGTTCATGCAGGCTTAAGGGCCATTTCGTATGCAATTGCCGTAGTAATTCAAAACCTGCTTGGCGCATCGCTGGGTCCGATTGTAATCGGCAGAATATCAGATGCTACCAATATCCAAACAGCACTCACCTTTCTTCCAATTGCCCTGTTGGTTGCCACTGCTTGTTTCTTTGCAGGATCATTTTACTATGAAAAAGATCTGAAAAAGGTGGAAAAGGTTACTATTGAAATAGGTGAATGACCGCAACATTTAATCTGAACAACTTCAATTTTTTCAGAGAGGTATATAACCCGACTCCCGGAAGATTCATTTTTTGATCAAATTCTGAACGACAAGTGGTAATCGAACCATTTTGGAGAAGTCTCGGGACTTTAAGCTTCTTATTTTTACCAATTTAAGATCCAGGCAAAAACAAACGTTACATTGTTGGGATTATGTACGACAGGTTAGTTTTACAACAAGCATTGCTGATATTGCCGTTCGTGCTGATTGTTGGAACATTGCCGTTTTACCCGGGTCAGGGTACTACGAATCGACTTTAACAAAGTGCCGAAAATTGCGCCGGAAGCTGAGGAGTAGCAAGTATCGGGGAAGTTATTTTTAAATGGTCAGGGCTGATCATCACTTCCTGGTTCACTTTCGTTATATAAATCCACTGGCAATCTGTCCTTAACGCAATCATATTGTTTTAAAATGGTTGTACTTGCTGTTGTTTTCAGCAAAAAAGGTAAAAAAGCATGTACAACAGAAGCCAAAGCAGCCTTGAAACTATAGCCGGCGAGCTTCAAAGCAAACCTGAAATGCCGGCCATATGTCATGCCGGCTTCCGTGGGGTGCTCTTTGAACTTCCAAAATATATCAGCCATTCTTTGTTATCAAAAGTGAGCATTAAACGAAAAAAACGATGGTATTTTTCGCTCAGGATAAAGCAAGAGAAGTTTGTAGAAGCTGAAATGACACTCAGAGAGTGATGACCTGCTTGGGTTTAAACCGCTACCAGCCTAAAATCCAGGCAAATACCAGCGGCGCCACAATGGTGGCATCGCTTTCGATAATGAATTTCGGGGTGTGGATATCGAGTTTACCCCAGGTGATTTTTTCGTTGGGAACCGCACCTGAGTATGAGCCGTAAGACGTTGTAGAGTCGGATATCTGGCAGAAATAGCTCCAGAAGGGGACATCGTGCCATTCCAGATCCTGGTACATCATGGGAACCACGCAGATGGGAAAATCGCCGGCGATGCCGCCACCAATCTGGAAGAATCCTACGCCTTTGCCACCTGAATTTTTGCGATACCAGTCGGCCAGCCAAACCATGTATTCTATACCGCTTTTCATGGTCGAAGGCAGCAATTCGCCTTTGATGCAGTATGATGCGAAAATATTTCCCATGGTGCTGTCTTCCCATCCCGGAACCACGATGGGCAGGTTTTTTTCGGCGGCAGCCAGCATCCACGAGTTTTTAGGATCGATTTCGTAGTCCTTTTCCATCGCACGGCTCAGCAGCAGTTTGTACATGTATTCGTGAGGGAAAAAGCGTTCGCCTTTGGCCTGCGCATCTTTCCATATTTTCTCAATATGATGCTGAATGCGGCGGAAGGCTTCTTCCTCGGGGATGCAGGTATCGGTGACACGGTTAAGCCCTTTTTCAAGCAGCGCAAATTCCTGTTCCGGGGTAAGGTCGCGGTAGTTGGGCACTCGTTTGTAATGCGTGTGGGCGACTAAGTTCATGATGTCTTCTTCGAGGTTGGCGCCGGTGCAGGTAATGATCTGTACCTTATCCTGACGTATCATTTCGGCAAGCGAAATACCCAGTTCGGCAGTGCTCATGGCGCCTGCCAGGGTGACCATCATTTTACCGCCTTCGAGCAGATGACTTTCATAAGCTTTGGCAGCATCAACGAGAGTGGCTGAATTAAAATGCCGGTAATGATGCTGAATAAACTGAGATACAGGGCCTTTTTGCATAACGGGTTGATTTTGTGCAAAGATAAGCAGAAGAGCGGAGATGGCAGTGTTTTTCGTAATATCATCAGGTCTGAACATTAATAAACTTAACCTATCCATTTAATCCCTACCTTTGCACCCCTGAAAACAAACCGGCATTTCATAATATTTCCGGCTGATTTTCAAAAGATTAACTGTAGCACCGGATTAATACCCGGCGATTTTCTCCCGAACAAAGACATTTTTCATGCAAAGCATCCGTAATATCGCCATCATCGCCCATGTTGACCACGGCAAAACAACTTTGGTTGATAAAATCCTTCATGCCTGTAAGCTCTTCCGCGACAACCAGGATACCGGCGAACTGATCCTCGACAGCAACGACCTGGAACGTGAACGCGGTATCACCATCACGTCTAAAAACGTGGCAGTTGAATACAAGGGCGTGAAAATCAACATTATTGACACTCCCGGCCACGCTGATTTTGGAGGTGAAGTGGAACGTGTGCTTAAAATGGCCGACGGTGTGCTGCTTTTAGTCGATGCTTTCGAAGGCCCCATGCCGCAAACCAGGTTCGTTACCCAGAAGGCATTGTCGCTGGGGCTGAGACCCATCGTTGTCATCAACAAGGTGGATAAGGAAAACTGTCGCCCTGACGAGGTGCAGGAGCATGTTTTCGAGCTTTTCTTCAACCTCGAAGCCAATGACGACCAGCTTGATTTTCACACCATTTACGGCTCAGGTAAAAACGGCTGGATGAGCGACGACTGGCGCACTCCAACCGAAGATATAACCGCCCTGCTTGATGCCATTCTCAAATTTATACCTCCGGCGCCGCAGCCGCAGGGTACATTGCAAATGCAGATCACTTCGCTCGACTACAATTCCTACGTTGGAAGGATCGCCATTGGCAGGGTATCGAGGGGCGAAATCCGCGAAAATCAACCGGTTTCACTCATGAAAAAGGATGGAACGGTTGTAAAATCAAGGGTAAAGGAACTTTACAAATTCGAAGGACTGGGCAAGTCCAAGACCGATGTGGTTTATGCCGGTGATATTTGCGCAGTAGTTGGCCTCGAAGGTTTCGAGATCGGCGATACCGTTGCCGATATTGAAAATCCGGAAGCTCTGCCGGGAATAAAAATTGATGAGCCTACCATGAGTATGCTCTTCACCATCAACAATTCTCCATTCTTTGGCAGGGAAGGCAAATATGTTACATCTCGCCACCTTGCCGACCGCCTGCAGAAAGAGACCGAGAAGAACCTGGCTCTTCGTGTTGAACAGGGAGGCTCTGCTGATCAGTTCCTGGTTTATGGCCGCGGTATTCTTCACCTGAGTATCCTCATCGAGACTATGCGCCGCGAAGGTTACGAACTTCAGGTAGGGCAGCCGCAAGTGATTATCAAAGAAATTGACGGTGTAAAACATGAACCTGTCGAATCACTGATTGTCGATACCCCCGAAACTGTTACCGGGCGGGTAATTGAAATTGTCACACAGCGCAAAGGCGACCTCATGGTGATGGAGCCCAAAGGCGACCTTCAGCATCTCGAATTTCATATTCCGTCACGCGGTATCATCGGACTGCGTAATGCAGTATTAACAGCCACGGCAGGCGAAGCCATCATAGCACATCGTTTCGTGGGTTTTGAACCCTGGAAGGGACAATTGCCTCAGCGTATGGCAGGTGTGTTGGTTTCTATTGAAACCGGAATGGCAACAGCATATTCTATCGATAAACTGCTCGACCGGGGGCGCTTTTTTGTGGAGCCATTCGATGAAATTTATGAAGGACAGATCGTAGGTGAAAACACCCGCGACAACGATCTCGGCGTTAACATTGTGAAAGGAAAGCAGCTTACCAATTTCCGCACCACCTCAAAGGACGATGCAGTGAGGCTGCCGCCGGCCGTAAAATTTTCGCTCGAAGAAGCGCTTGAATACATTCAGGTTGACGAAATGGTGGAGGTAACGCCCAAATCGATGCGTATGCGGAAAATCCTACTCAAAGAGCTCGATCGCAAGCGCGCTGCCAAATGATTTGAAAAGTGCTTAACTAATATTGCTTTTGTTATGAAACTCCGACTTCTTGCCCTGCTACTGGTTTCCATTGTTATTTCGCCTTTAGCTTCCTTTGCCGACGAAGGCATGTGGCTACCAATGCTGATAAGCAAATACAATTATGCCGACATGCAAAAACTGGGGCTTAAACTCACCCCTGAGCAAATCTACAGCGTAAACCAGGATTGCCTGAAGGATGCCATTGTGGCGCTTGACCATGGCGGTTGTACAGGTTCAGTAATTTCTGCGAAAGGACTGTTAATCACCAATCATCATTGCGGTTTCGATGCCATTGCCAAGCAAAGTTCGGTTGACCACGATTACCTCACTGACGGTTTCTGGGCCATGCGTCCCGAAGAAGAACTGCCCTTGCCGGGAAAGACAGTTTCATTCCTCATTCGCATGGAAGATGTTACCCAAGCCGTGCTGGCCGGCATTGCCGATACACTGAACGAAGAAGGCCGCGCCGAAAAAATCCAAGCAGCCACTGATAGCATTACTACCTCAGTAAAAGGCGATACAGGGTTTGAAGTATCAATCGAAAGCATGTTTGCAGGCAATGAGTATTACCTGTTTGTGTATCAAACCTTTTCTGACATTCGCATGGTTGGTGCGCCCCCTTCGGGCATTGGAAAGTTTGGCGGCGAAACCGACAACTGGATGTGGCCCCGCCATACCGGCGACTTCTGCCTGCTCAGGGTTTATTCTGCTGCTGATGGCAATCCGGCCAAATATGCAAAAGAAAACATTCCGCTTTCCCCAAAAAAGTTCCTCTCCATTTCATTGGCCGGTGTTCACGAAGGCGACTTTGCCATGATTCTGGGATACCCCGGTTCAACTGATCGTTTTCTCACCTCTTACGGCATCAATCAAAAGCTTGAACAGCTCAACCCTTCCGATATTCTGCTGAAAACAGTGAAAATGGATATCATGAAGCGATACATGAATCAAAGCGATGCCTTGCGCATTGCTTATGCCGGCGATTATGCCTATCTGGCCAATTTCCAGAAAAAGTCGATACAGGAAAGCAAGGCTTTAACACGCCTCAATGTTTATGACGATAAAAAGAAGCTGGAAGACGAATTTGAGGCATGGGTAAACCTCGATTCGAAAAGGATTGAAAAATATGGCAAAGTGCTGAGTAGCCTCAAAAATATTTACGATCAGAAGATGGCCGACCGCGCCGACGAAGCTCAGAATTATATCATGGAAACCGTGATGGGAGTGCAGGTGCTCAATTTTGCATATGGAGCCAATGAGTTTGCCACAGTGCTGGCTGAAAACGACAGCGTTGCCGAAGCCGTAGCCGATTTTCGCGGCAGGGCAAAAGAGTTCTATCAGAATTATGATTTGCGCGTTGACAGGGAAATCCTTCTGAAAATGCTCACTCTTTATTTCAAGAATCTGCCCGAAGAATACCGCCCCGAAATCTTTGATCTGATTAAAAAGAAGTTTGATAACGACATTAACCGTTATGCAGATTACCTGTACTCGAAATCGCTGTTTGCTACTCCCGAAAAATTTGAAGCGTTTCTCAGCAATCCATCCCTGAAAAAGCTGGAAAAAGACCCCGCATTCAAAGCTGTGAACCAGATTGTTGCATCATATATACTTACCCGGTTTATCCAGATGTCGTACGATGAAGATTTCAGCAAAGCCCGCAGGTTGTTTATTGCCGGTCTGCAGGAAATGAATCCCGGCAAGGCATATTATCCCGACGCCAACAGCACGATGCGGCTTACATACGGTCAGGTTAAATCATATGAACCGGCTGATGCCGTGGAGTATGATTATCAAACAACCGGCCTGGGGATTATACAGAAAGATGACCAGTCAAACGATGAATTCAGGGTTCCGGCAAAGTTGAAAGAACTCTTTGATGCAAAGGATTTCGGGCGCTATGCTGAAATCGGCGTTCTTCCGGTGTGCTTCCTTACCACACACGATATCACAGGCGGTAATTCGGGCAGCCCGGTCATGAATGCAAAAGGTGAACTGATCGGCGTAGCTTTCGACGGCAATTCCGAAGCCATGAGCAGCGATATTAAGTACGATGTAAACCTGCAGCACACTATTGCAGTGGATATTCGCTATGTGCTGTTTGTTATTGATAAATATGCCGGCGCCAGTTACCTGGTTGATGAAATGCAGATTGGAGGGAATGGAAATTAGTTAATGATTCCGAAAGCTTTCGGGATGGTTAATGGATAATGGTTTGTTTCTTGAATCAGACGGATAGCCAATCAACCGATCAACCGA
The DNA here is from genome assembly GCA_022711175.1 of Bacteroidota bacterium. Taxonomy (GTDB): domain Bacteria; phylum Bacteroidota; class Bacteroidia; order Bacteroidales; family UBA4417; genus UBA4417. The sequence goes on from JAKLFM010000014.1 coordinate 51,818, forward strand.
TAACCGATCAACCCTCATCCGGGAACTTGAGGCACTTTACCTTTTTCTCAAAATATTTAACGCCGTCGTCGGTTGCAATACCCCTTATAAAAGTATCGAACATCACTTCGAAAAGGGTGTTGAACGAAAATTGCGCCGGCGGGAAGAAATCAGGATTATAAAGATCAATTAAGCGACTGATGTAGATTCTTGAAACGAGTTCCACGCTCAGGTCAGGGCGGTACAAGCCTTCGTTAATGCCATCCTCAATATTTCTGCTTATTTTATCGAAAACAAACTCGTTGCGCAGCCTGAAATACTGCTGGTGCAGGTCGGGGAAATCATTCTTAATACTGAAATTGAAACTGGGTATAATATTGATAAACCTCTGGCTCAGTTGTTTACTCACTTTCAGCAGCCCGTCAATAGCATTACCATTTTCGAATGAGGTGCTTTCGAAAAGGGATTGAAGGCTGTTGTGTTCAAACTGCAGAATGGCTTCAACCAGCGAGTATTCGTCATTGTAATGTCCAGACAATTCATCCTGTGTTATTCCGAGATCATGGGCAATGTTGGCCAGCGTGAATTGCTCCGGCTGATAGGCGGATATAATATACCGTATTCGTTCGATGAGAGATTTGTCCTGATCCTGCATAAATAGAGATGTTGCTTGCGCCTGGTGGTGCAAAAATACAAATAATCAGTTTGTTAGATTTCAGGAAGGCAGTGTCTCTTTCAATTGCCTGGCAAAGGTTCCAGCCTTCTCACTTTTGAAAGACGATTTTGCGGTACTTGTTTTGACCTTTACTGTGAAGGTTGAAGTAGTAAACGCCTGATGAAAGGTTGTATGCAGCAGGGTCAAAGCGACGGGTGTATTTTCCTGGTTGTAAAACTTCGTTCTCGATAATCCTGGCGACCGTCCTGCCAAAAATATCATAAACATCAAGATTTACGCTGGCCGGTTCGCGCACTTTGAAGGAGAAATAGGTGCTTTCATCAAACGGATTCGGGTACGATGTTTCAACCGAGAAAGGGGCATGGTCAACCGGTGTAAGCCCGGTATAAACCGTATCAACAATCGCGGTAAGTATGGATAAGTTGTTCTGAATGAGGCGTGTCCAGATAGGGCGTACCATGTTATTGTGAACGCTGATGCCGTTATAATCACCGAAAAATATATTTGCATTGGGTGTAAACGGGCTTTCACTTACTTTGAAATTCCTGAATGATGTGCCGCCATCAGTGGAAACGGCCAGATAAACATCGGTGCGGGTGTCGTCGTAACTGCGCCTGTCGTAAAAAACGAACCACAGGTTACCATTAACCTGGTCAACAGCCATCCAGGTAAAAAATTGCTGCCTCCCCGGCAGGTCATCGTTTACACGTATAGGAGGACTCCAGGTATTGCCGCCGTCGGTTGATTTAACAATCCATACATCCGTATCATCGCTGCCGTTGCGCTGGTCGGTCCAGTTAATGTAAATGGTTCCGCGATAAGGGCTGTTGCTCAGGTCGCAGCAGGTTACCGGCAGGCCATTGCATCGCGAAATGCCGGGAATTTCGTAATTCCATCCGCCGGGAAATCCGGTCACAAAAATATCGTGATCGAGCCATGTTTCACCTCCATCGGTTGAACGGTCGAAAGTGATGCCAAGCGGCCCTGCCCACGATACGTAAATCTGTCCTTCAGGCCCCACACAGGGAACCGCGCCTTCAACCGTATTGTCATCATCAACACAATCGCCTGCTTTTTCGCTTAACCGCACCGGCTCGCTCCAGTTGATTCCGCGGTCGGTTGATTTTGAAAAACGGATAATACTGCTGTCGTTCGGATTGGCAGAGCCGTACACATCAAACTGGGTCCATGTGACGTAAATATCGTTGTTATAAGGGTTTACGCAAGCCCATTCTTTATCCTGAGCCTTGGAGCCATCGAGCCCGATGCCATATCCGGTGTTCCAGGTCTGACCTTTGTCGATCGACCGCTGGCAAACGATACGGTCGATAAACGCGCCGCTCTGAGGCCATGAGAGATGGAAATAGTAGTAATAGCCCAGCGTATCAATCACCACGCAGGGATCGCCCCATACGTTATATTGCGAGCTCATAGCCTTTCGGTCCCAGGTATAACCGCCATCGTTGCTCATGTAAGTGCTTCTGAGATTAGCCCCGCCAAGAAGCTGATCTGGATTTTTAGGATTGATAAAAACAGCGGTTTCATTAGGTCCCGAAATGCTGTCAATCACAACATTAACATATTGGGCTGATAAAGACCCGGATAAAAAGAATATGACTGCCGGCAAACAAAACTTCAGTAATTTATGATTGGCGCATTCGCAGCATACCTGACGAAACATCGTAAAGCACTTCACCTGATTTCTGATTTTAAAGTTATCATATACAAAGGTAAACTTTGGAGATATGCTGTTGCAAGAAGAAAAGATATTTGCCTGCTCCGGTCAAAATCTTTGACAGTTTTTATAGCGGTTTCATCAGAACACTATCTTTGTTTTGTTTGAGAAAACGATATCACATGGCACCAACAAAAGATATGAAAATAGGAATACTCACTGCCGGCGGCGATTGCCCGGGGATTAATGCGGCTATCAGGGGTGTAGGCAAGACGGCAATTACAGAGTACGGAATGAAAGTGATTGGAATTTCATCAGGCTTCAGGGGACTGATTGAAAAAGAGTACGCGCTTTTCGACGAATCGCAGCTCTCGGGGATACTGACACTGGGAGGAACCATTTTAGGTACATCGCGCGACAAACCTTTTAAAAACAGCACGAATGCCGAGAACAATTCCCCTAAAATCATCCGCAACAATTACAAGGAAATGGGGCTCGACGCATTGGTGGTGATTGGTGGCAACGGTTCGATGAAGACGGCTCAAAAGCTCTACGAAGAAGGGCTTAATGTGATAGGCTTGCCCAAAACCATTGATAATGACGTGTGGGGAACAGATGTCACATTCGGGTTCGATTCTGCGGTGCTCATCGCAACCGAAGCCATTGACAGGCTGCACACCACGGCCAACTCGCACAAGCGAACCATGGTGATTGAACTCATGGGACATCATGCCGGGTGGATTTCGCTGTTTTCGGGCATTGCCGGTGGCGGCGATGTGATCCTTATCCCCGAGATTCCCTACAACATTGATGTGGTTACCGGCTACCTCAACAAACGCTACCAGAACAAAAAACCCTATTCGATAGTGGTTGTGGCCGAAGGTATTGAAAAACCTCGTGGAGTGCGTGCCGGGACATATATTGCCCAGGCAATACAGGAAAAAACAGGCCACGAAACCCGCGAAACCATACTTGGCTACATACAACGCGGCGGAACGCCATCGCCCATGGACCGCATACTTGCAACACGCTTCGGGGCGCATGCCGTTGAACTTATTGCCGAAGGCAAATTCGGGGTAATGGTAAATCTTGTCGGCGACCAGGTTACATCTATCCCCTTGCGCGAAGTAAGCAATAAAACCAAACTCGTTCCTCCCGGCCATACACTCATTGAGAAAGGCAGGAAATTAGGGATCAATTTCGGCGATAAGCGGAGTTAATCTGCGCAACCTCTTGTTTGAAAATCAGTTACAATTTGTCGGATCAAACCTTGATTCAGCAGTCAGGCATGAAAAAATTCCAAATAGCACTACTCTTGCTGGCATTATCCTTTTCACTCGGAGCACAGGATAAGAGCCTCGAAACTTATTTCGAAAAATCGAACGGGATACGCACGCCGCGGTACAACGAAACCATCGACTATTGTAAGAAGCTGGATGCATCATCCCCGTTCATTGCTTATACCACATTCGGCCTTAGCCCGCAGGGACGAAAGTTACCCTTGCTGATAGCCGATTCAAAAGGCCGGACTGATGTCACAGCCATCCGAAGCAGCGGGAACCTTCTTCTGATGGTACAGGCTTGTATTCATGCCGGTGAACCCGATGGAAAAGATGCAGGGCTGATGCTGCTGCGCGATATTGTTACAAAAAAGGAACTCCGCCCTTTGCTTGATCATGTTACAGTGTTGTTTATCCCGATCTTTAATGTTGACGGGCACGAACGATTTGGGCCTTACAACCGTATAAACCAGGACGGCCCCGAAGAGATGGGCTGGCGTACCACTGCCCAGAACCTGAACCTGAACCGCGATTACCTGAAAGCCGATGCACCTGAAATGCAGGCCTGGCTGAAATTATTCAACCAGTGGTTACCCGATTTTATAGTCGATTGCCATGTGACGGATGGTGCAGATTATCAGTATGTTATAACCTATGCGCTCGAAACGCATGGCAATATGGAGAAAGAGTTATCAGATTGGACTTCAGCCGTGATGGAACCATATCTGGTTGACGGGATGGAAAAAGCGGCAATGCCCATATTTCCGTATGTTGAATTCCGCGAATGGCACGACCCACGCAGCGGACTGGTGATAAATGCTGCCCCGCCCATGCTTTCGCAGGGATATTGCGCTGTGCAAAACCGTCCGGCATTGCTTATCGAGAGTCATATGCTCAAACCTTATAAACAGCGTGTTGAAGGGACTTATGAAATGCTGCGCCTTGTGATGCAAAAGATGAACGACGAAGCTGTAAACCTAAAAAGGCTCATTGCCGAAGCCGACAACTATACAAAAGGCAAGGAGTTCAGAGAAGCCCGATTCCCGCTAAGTTTTGGTGAATCGCTTGCCGACAGCATAATGATTAACTTTCGCGGAGTGGAATACACGGCCGATACCAGCGATCTCACAGGCGGATTGTGGTTTCATTACGACAAAAGCAAGCCTGTAACCTGGAATATACCCATGTTCGCGAATCCCAAACCTGAGAATTTTGTCAAACTCCCTGAAGCATATATCCTTCCTCCACAATTTCCTGAAGTCATCAACCGCCTTAAATTTCACGGTGTCGAAATGAGAGAACTTTCGACCGAAGCATCCATCGATGTGTCCACCTATCGTTTCAGCAATGCCAAATGGCAGCAGCGGCCTTATGAGGGCAGGCACAAAGTACAATGCACAGTGAATGAAACGGTTGAACAACGAACGTTCCCGGCCGGTTCAATGCTTGTGCCAATGAATCAGCGCACAGCCAGGGTTATAGCACATTTGCTTGAACCAACGTCGCCTGATTCGTTTGTGAGCTGGGGATTTTTTGATGCCGTATTCGAGCAGAAGGAGTATTTCGAGACATATGTCATGGAGCCTGAAGCGCGGAAAATGATCAGGGAGAACCCAGCTTTGAAGGATGAGTTTGAAAAGCTGAAAGCTGCTGACAACACCTTTGCCGCCAACCAGTATGCCCAGTTGATGTGGTTTTACAATAAAACGCCCTGGAGTGACAAGCAGTTTAACCTTTACCCGGTAGGAAGAATACTAGACAGCGAGATGGTGAAGAAGCTGAAATAAGCGCTGTTGAGTGCACATCTGCCCGATCTACGATTGTAAGCCAGGATGTGTTACACGAAATGTGTCTCAAACATTTGTACCTCTCAACTGTTTCTTTGAACGATACGTCAACATAACTAACTAAAAATTAAGATGAAACACATTGTCCTTCTGTTTTTTTTGGCATTCAGTGCAGGCCTCAGTGCCCAGGAAACGGCCGGCACGCTTCAGAAATTCCAGGTTGGCGAAAGCGGTTGTTCGGTTTATCTCCCGGCTTCTGAAGTCAATTGGGAAAAGTCGTCAAGCGAAGATAGTTCCGATGTTTATACCGGCGAGGTATCGAAGGATAATCTCTTCTATTTCGTGATTGCCGTTAAATTTAAAGATCCGTTAACAGGATTTGCATCGGAGGAGATGGAAAATCTGCTCATGTCGTATCTGGATTATCTTCAGGAACAGTTCGGGGTTTCAGAATCAGCCGGTTATGGCAAAGGACATCTTGTTGATGGCTATGAGATTTCAGCCGGCGTTATTGATTTCTGGGAAAGCGAAGATGGTACATTATGGTCGGTGAAAGGGCAGATAACGGCAAACAATATTGGAATTGTTGGCGTTTATGGTGATACGGATCCTTCGGACAATCCGCTCACAAGGGTAGTGCTTGATGGCTTTGTTTTTCCGGCGGGTAAGTAGCTTTCTGATGATATTCAGAATGAATTTTTGAGTTATTCAGGACAATTGCTGATTTTCAAAAATCAGCTAGCTTTCAGTTTTAAGAAAATCAGAGTAATTGCCAGTTGTAATAAGTTTATAACTATTATTCGGGTATATTTCTGAAAAAGTTGTCGGCAATTTGCTTTTAGCATCTTTACTCCACTTGAATTCATAAGCATGCAACATACCATTAATATCTTCAAGATAATCAATTTCCTGTTGTTGTTGGGTTCGCCAGAAATATCTGTTGGCGGTAAATCCATTATAATGCAGAAACTTGGTTCTTTCGCTTACCAGATAATTTTCCCAAAGAACACCTTTGTCAGTGCGCAAATCAAGCGGGCTGAAATTATTGATCAGGGCATTCCGGATACCATTATCATAAAAATAAATCTTCCTCGATTTTTTTAGTTCATTCCTGTAATTTCGGCTAAACGAGCGCAGCCTGAAGATTACATAGGTTTTTTCGAGCAATTCGATGTATCGTTGCACGGTTTCAATATTTGCTCCAACCAATTGCCCCAGTTCAGCGTAAGAAACCTGCGATCCGATTTGAAGCGCCAGAGCCTGTATGAGTTGTTCCAACAAATCGGGCCTGCGAAGGTCTTTGTATTTGAAGATATCTTTATAAAGATAGCTCCCGGCCAGTAATCCAAGTGTTTCTTTTACTGTGGTTGCCGTGGTTACCACATCAGGATAGCTTCCGTATATGAGTCTCTGTTCCAGCATCCTTAACTCATCGAGCCTGCCAAAGTGGTTGCTCAATTCTTCATAGGACAGAGGATACAAATAGTATTCATATTTCCGGCCTGTAAGTGGCTCACTGATTTCTTCAGCCAGTTCTAGTGCTGATGACCCACTGACCAGTAATTGCACCTCACTCACATGATCAGTGATTAGTTTTAATGTTTTACCAATGTTTTTAACCTGCTGGGCTTCGTCAATGACTACGATCTTATACCCGGAAGTCAGGTGTTTCAGCTCTGATATATTTGCATCAGTTAATTGAGCTTTTACTACCGGATCATCAGCATCAAGCCACAGTGTTTCTGGTAAAAAGCTGCTGATAATTTTCCGGAGCAATGTGGTTTTGCCTGTTTGTCGTGCACCAATTATTATTATTGCCTTCCCTTTAAAAAGGCGGCTGATGATTACCGGTTCTAATTTTCTCTCAATCATGATGCAAATATACAGCGAAAAATAATAAAACTCGGTTATAACCGAGAAATATTATAATAAAATTCGGTTATAACCGAGAAAACTTACAGTTCCGTGAACCTGATTACTACAGTCTGTTTCGCTCAAACCCTTGTCAACGGGTCATTCATACTTACAGCAGTGTGAATGTCTTCTTTAGTTCAGTGGCTGAGCTTCCCCCCACAAACACCTCAAAATCACCGGGTTCGGCAACGAGGTTTACATTGTTATCATAAAATTTCAGGTCGTCAACGCCAATGTTAAATGTTATTTCTTTGGTTTCGCCTTTCTTGAGGAATACCTGTTGAAAGCCAATGAGTTGTTTTACAGGCCTTACCACCGAACCAACCAAATCCCTGATATAAAGCTGAACGGTTTCTTTTCCATCGTAATTACCTGTATTAGTGATTGATACTTTGACCTGTAGTTTCTCACTGGCATTTATCGTGCTGCGGTTCAACACAGGTTCCGAATATTTAAAAGTGGTGTAACTCAATCCGTAACCAAACGGAAACTTAGGACTGTTGGGCAAGTCGATATATGCCGAAACATAATTCACGTCTGTTTCGCTCTTGGGTGGGCGACCGGTGCTGAAATGGTTGTAATAAATGGGAATCTGACCCTCGCTGCGTGGAAAGGTCATCGGGAGTTTTCCTGATGGGTTATAATCGCCGAAGAGCACGTCGGCAATGGCTTCGCCGGCTTTGGTACCCAGCCACCAGGTGTAAAGGATGGCCTGGGCATGGTCGGCAGTCCAGTTAAATACCAGCGGACGGCCTGCGTTGATGAGCACAATCACAGGTTTGCCGGTAGCACAAACGGCTTTCACCAGGTCTTCCTGAACGCCCGGCAAATGAATATTGCTGCGGCTTTTGGCTTCGCCGCTCATATTACCGGCTTCGCCAATACTGAGGATCACAATGTCGGCTTGTTTGGCAATTTTCACAGCCTGTGCAAACCCTGCTTTTGACGAATCGCTGATACCACAACCTTTGGCATAAGTAAGGGTGATGTTTTTGCCTGCCCTGTTTTTCACGCCATCGAATTGTGTAACAATGCGGGCAGTATCATCAGGCCAGGCATAGGACCAGAAGCCGATATTATCGCGGACAGCCTTCACCAGAGGGCCAATCATGGCGATGGTCTTCTTTTTTGTGTCGAGGGGGAGAAGCTGTTTTTCATTTTTCAGCAGAACGATGCTTTTTTTAGCCATATCGCGCGAAGCCCTGAGGTTGTCAGGATTGTTCCATTGCTGCTTTTCGCGCTCTTTGTTGCTGTATTTAAAAGGGTCGTCGAACAAGCCCATTTCAAATTTTTTGGTGAGAATACGGCGGACAGCATCATCTACCAGCCGGGCATCTGCTTTGCCATCTTTTACAAGTTGAGCAAGGCTGCCGATATAACAGCGACTTTCCATGTCCATATCGCTTCCAGCCGTAATTGCCTGTTGTGCAGCCTGGTAGCAGTCCTTTGAATAGCCGTGGTTAATCATTTCGCCAATGGAACCCCAGTCGCTTACAACAAATCCGCCGAATTTCCACTGTCCTTTGAGCAGGTCGCGCTGTATGTAACTGTTGGCGGTGGCGGGAATGCCGTTGATGTCGTTGAAGGAATTCATCACTGTGGCAGCACCTGCGTCAACGGCTGCTTTGTAGGGCCTGAGATAGATTTCATTGAGCATGCGATAGCTCATATCCACGCTGTTATAGTCGCGGCCTGATTCGGAAGCGCCATAGGCGGCGAAGTGTTTTACACAGGCCATTACGGCATCTGTATTTCCGTATCCTTTGCCCTGGAAACCTTTTACGCGGGCTGCTGCGATAAGTGAGCCGAGGTAAGGATCCTCGCCGGCGCCTTCCATTACCCGTCCCCACCGCGGATCGCGGCCAATATCAACCATAGGGGCGAAAGTCCAGTGTACACCGGCGGCTGCTGCTTCGATTGCTGCAATGCGTGCCGAGAGTTCGATAGCTTCAAGGTCCCAGCTGGCGGCTTCGGCCAATGGTATCGGAAACTGGGTGCGGTAACCATGGATGACATCCTGCCCGAATAATAGCGGGATCTTGAGGCGCGACTGCAGCGCCATTTCCTGCAGTTCATGAGTATGCTCGTAACCGGTAATATTGAGCAATGATCCTAACTGGCCGTTTCGTACCTGCTCCAACTTATTGCCCTGTTCGGTGATGGGACCTGTGGCTTCCCAAAAACCGGAATACTGGTTCATCTGGCCGATCTTTTCCTCAAGTGTCATCAGGCTGAGGAGAGAGTCAACACGTTGGTCAATGGTTTTATGCTGTGCATAAATGCAGGGCGGTACAATAAGCAATATGCTCATTGTCAGGATCAAAGGAAAGCTCTTTATATTCATTTTCTGATGAGTTTACTGATTCCGAAGTTACACGAAAATATTAATGTGGTGAACAGTAAGAGTAACGGGAGCGCATCATTTGACCCACGTCACATTTTGTGACTTTATATCTCTCGAATTTCCACCGATCATGATGGTAAAATCGCCCGGTTCCCAATCGTATTTGAGGTTATAATTATAGAATTTGAGGTCGTCGGGCGAAATCGTAAAAGTTACGGTCCTGGTTTCTCCGGCTTTCAGTAAAACTTTCTGAAAACCTTTCAGCTCTTTTACCGGCCGGGTTATGCTTCCCACCAGGTCGCGGATGTAAAGTTGCACAATCTCAGCACCGTCATATTTCCCTGCATTTGTGACCGAAATGCTGGCGATAAGTTTTTGGTTTCCTTTTAGTTGTGTTTTGTCAAGCTTCAAATCACCGTATGTAAATTGGGTGTAACTGAGTCCGAAACCGAAAGGATACAAGGGTTCGTTTGGAATATCAAGGTAATTGGAGCGGAA
>JAKLFM010000140.1 GCA_022711175.1 Bacteroidota bacterium
TTTCATCCTCCGGTACTGCCGGAATTATGAATAAATTACCCTTGTGATGGAGAAAAACGATCATAAACTTTTTTCGGAATTCCCCCCGGTTTCTACTGACGAATGGGAAGCCAAAATCATTGAAGACCTGAAGGGCGCTGATTACCAGAAGAAACTTATCTGGAAAACACCCGAAGGCATTGATGTAAAGCCATATTATCGCGCTGAGGACCTTGACGGGATCATGAACGAATCTTCTTATCCCGGAGTGGCACCTTTCATTCGCGGTAATTCGGCTGATGGAAACAACTGGGAAATAAGGCAGGAAATACCCCTTTCCGACCCGATAGAAGCCAACAGGATTGCCCGCGATGCTTTTGCAAAAGGTGCAATCAGCCTTGGATTCGACACTTCAGGAATCCTTTCGGTGAACGATCTCGAAGTTTTACTGAAAGGAATTCCATTCCCTGAAGCGTCACTCTACCTGGGTGCTGCCAGCTCATACCCTACTCTGCTCAAACTTATTTCAGGTTACGCAGCAAAACGTAAACTGCCGCCCACGTTTATTCGCGGGAGCATTGACTTTGACCCGATCAGCTATATTTTACTGAGCGGCAATTTCTGGAAATCGCAGGAAGACGACCTGGCCGAAGTCGCCGAAATCGTAAAACTTGGCAAAGAACTGCTGCCTAATTTAAAGGTCATTAATGTGAACGGGCAGTATTTTCACAATGCGGGCGCCACGCTTGTACAGGAACTGGCATTCAGCATGGCATCAGCCAACGAATACCTTGCTTATTGCAATGGTAACGGTTTGACAGTTGATGATGTTTCGCCCAGGTTAGGATTCGCTTTCGGCATCGGTTCTAACTATTTCATGGAAATTGCCAAACTGCGTGCAGCAAGGCTCTTATGGTCAAGGATCGCTTCACAGTACAAGCCCGGGAATGCTGACTCGCTGAAAACCTGCCTCCACAGCACAACATCGCATTGGAACAAAACAGTTTACGACCCGCACGTAAACATTCTGCGCACCACAACCGAGGCTATGTCAGCAATACTGGGCGGTGCAAATTCAGTACTTATTACGCCTTTCGATACATTTTACAAGGATGCCGACGATTTCTCGGAACGGATTGCCCGCAACCAGCAGGTGATCCTGCGCGAGGAAGCATATCTCGGTAAGGTTGCGGATGCCGGGGCTGGTTCATATTACATTGAATCGCTCACACATTCGATAGCTGAAGCCGCCTGGAAACTATTCCTTGAAGTGGAAGAAATGGGTGGAATGATTGAAGCGATCAAAAAGAACTTTATTCAGGAAAGCATAGAAAAGATTGCCAGTCAGCGGCTTAGCGACATTGTCAATCGCAGGACTTTTATCCTCGGCACCAACCAGTATCCCAATACCGGTGAAATGATGCTCGGTAAGATACAGATGATTGATGAGGAGGTGGAACCGGAATCTGCAGATGGCAAGCCGGCCATTTTCAAAAAGCTGGAAATTGGCCGCGGAGCCGAAGCTTTTGACGACCTCAGGCTGAACACCGAAATATTCGTTAACGAAGGCGGTAAACGCCCTGCCGTGTTCCTGCTTACTATGGGCAACCTGGCGATGCGGAAAGCAAGAGCCATGTTCAGCACTAATTTCTTTGGTTGTGCCGGCTACGAGATCATCGACAACAATGGCTTCAAAACGGTTGAAGAAGGAGTCCGAGCTGCCATTTCCTCCGAAGCCGAAATCGTTGTTATATGCAGTTCCGACGAAGAATATGCCGAAATAGCTTCGCCGCTGGTGAAAGCCATCAAGGATCAAAACGATAAAACACTGGTAGTACTTGCCGGTTATCCTAAAGAGCTTATTGAGAGCCTGAAAAACGACGGTTTTGATGAATTCATCCATGTCCGTTCAAACCTGCTGGAAACTCTCAGGAACATCCAGAAAAAACTCGGCATCGCAGGTTAATTCCAAATCATTGTGATACAAAAGATTAAGTCAATGAGACCTGATTTTAAAAATATAAAACCCTTGACGGCTGCTTCTGCTAAACATGCTCTGGGCAAAGCCTCATGGATAACAAACGAGCAGATTG
>JAKLFM010000141.1 GCA_022711175.1 Bacteroidota bacterium
TGGCTAAGATCTCCATTAACCAGGGATTAGGTTCCGCCATCGCCGACAAAAAGCTCCTCGAAGTAGGACTTACCGAAATGACAGCTATTGCCGGTCAAAAAGCCGTTGCAACAAAATCACGCAAGGACATTTCAAACTTTAAACTGCGCCGCGGAATGCCTATTGGCGCCCGCGTTACCCTTCGCGGTGAAAAAATGTACGAATTCCTTGACCGTCTTATTTCAGTTGCTATTCCCCGTATCCGCGACTTCCGCGGTATTAACGAAAAAGGCTTCGACGGACGTGGTAACTTTACCATGGGCATCACTGAACAGATCATATTTCCCGAGATCGTAATCGACAAGGTGATGAAGATCAATGGCATGGACATCACTTTTGTGACCACAGCCAAGACCGACAAGGAATGCCTGGCATTACTCAAAGAATTCGGAATACCTTTCAAGAAATAACCATACAAACATGGCAAAAGAATCCATCAAGGCACGTGAAGTAAAAAGGCAAAAAATGGTTGCCAAATATGCTGCTAAAAGAGCCGCTCTTAAAGCTGCCGGTGATTATACAGCATTGCAGAAACTGCCAAAAAATGCATCACCTGTTCGTTTGCACAACCGTTGCAAAATCACAGGCAGGCCTAAAGGCTACATGAGGCAGTTCGGCATTTCGCGTATCAATTTCCGTTTCATGGCCCTCGAAGGCCTGATCCCCGGAGTGCGCAAAGCCAGCTGGTAAAAATATTCAATCAGAAATTACTAACAGAATCAATAACAATGTTCACAGATCCCATTGCAGATTATCTGACCAGAATAAGGAATGCCGTGATGGCCAACCACAGGGTTGTAGAAATTCCTGCATCTAATCTCAAGAAGGAGATCACTAAGATCCTTTTCGACCAGGGATATATCCTTAACTACAAGTTTGAGGAAGAAACCCGGCCAGGAATTATCAAGATCGCCCTCAAGTATCATCCTGTAACAAAACAATCAGCCATCACTCAACTCGAAAGAGTGAGCAAACCAGGCTTACGCCGTTATGTTGGTGCCGAAAAGCTTCCCCGCGTGCTGAACGGACTGGGTATAGCAATCGTGTCAACATCCAAAGGGTTGATGACTGAGAAAGAAGCCCGCAAACTTGGTGTAGGCGGTGAAGTAATTTGTTACGTTAGCTAATATAGGAGGAAAGTAGCATGTCGAGAATTGGAAAATTACCGATCACAGTTCCTGCGGGCGTTCAGATTACTATTTCGGATAAAAACCTGGTTACCGTAAAAGGTAAACTTGGAGAACTTAACCAACAGGTTGATCCCGATATTACCGTGAAAGTTGAGAACGGACATATGCTTGTGGAACGCCCCACTGATCAGAAAAGGCATCGTTCAATGCACGGATTGTACCGCTCACTGCTGGCCAACATGGTTAAAGGTGTAAGCGAAGGATTTAAAGTTGAACAGGAATTGGTAGGTGTTGGTTACAAAGCAGTCGCCACAGGGCAGATTTTAGAGCTCTCCCTGGGTTATTCGCACAATATCATCTTTGAGATGCCTGCCGAAATCACGGTTACAACTGTTACCGAACGTGGTAAAAACCCTTTGATCACGATGGTTTCGCACGACAAACAGCTCATCGGACAGGTTGCGGCAAAACTGCGCTCGTTCCGCAAGCCAGAACCGTACAAAGGAAAAGGTGTGAAGTTTGTAGGCGAAGTCCTCAAGCGCAAAGCCGGTAAATCAGCATCCGATAAATAATCATTGAGAACAGCAAAATACCCATAAGCAATGTCTTTCAAGGTAGATAAAGAATATAGAAGGCTTAAGATCAAGCAGCGCGTGCGCAAAACGCTGTCGGGAACACCCGAGCGTCCTCGTCTCACGGTTTTCCGCAGCAACAAGGAAATCTATGCCCAGGTTATAGATGACCAGGGTGGAAAAACACTTGTCAGCGCTTCAACCCGCGTAAAAGGAGTAGCATCCCAGAAAGGGACAAAAACCGAAAAGGCACAACTGGTTGGAAAACTGGTAGCCGAACGCGCCCTCGAAGCC
>JAKLFM010000142.1 GCA_022711175.1 Bacteroidota bacterium
TGGGAAAGCGCTTGATTAACAAAAGTTATGTTTATCAATCCCAGTAAATATAAAATTATGTATTTGGATTTCATTGTATAGAATATTTACTTACAATCCCTTGCAGCCGCGGATTTGTGAACCTTTTCTGGTGCGGATTAGTAATCCGTGCCAAATTTTTCACCAAATTAATATTTTGGGCATTGCAACTATATTTTCCTCCGAAGATTTTTTAGCCTGAACCGATAGGTTCCGGTCAGTAATCCATTTAATCCCATGCCATTAAATATCTCAAAAATTCCTACCTTTGCAGCCTTTTTCAAAACACGTTCAACGTACTGCCTGATGCCAAACAATTATCCTGAATACAAACAACTTAGCCTTACCCGCATTGGCAGCGAGGTGCTCGACTTCTGGAAACAGAACAACATCTTCCATAAAAGCCTTCAATACCGCACCCATCACAAGCCTTTCATCTTTTATGAAGGGCCTCCCTCAGCCAACGGCCAGCCAGGCATTCACCATGTGATGGCCCGCGCTATCAAGGATATTTTCTGCCGCTACAAAACACTCAAAGGTTTTTACGTTGCCCGCAAAGCCGGATGGGATACCCACGGGCTGCCCATCGAACTGGCCGTTGAAAAAACGCTCGGCATCACCAAAGAAGATATAGGCCGTACCATTTCGGTGGACGACTATAATAAGGCTTGCCGCAACGAAGTGATGAAATACAAGGATATGTGGGACAACCTCACCGAGAAAGTCGGCTACTGGGTTGACCTCGACCAGCCTTACATCACTTTTGAGAATACTTATATCGAAACCTGCTGGTACCTGCTGGCACAGCTTTATAAAAAAGGGCTGCTTTACAAGGGATATACCATTCAGCCTTACTCGCCGGCTGCCGGCACAGGATTGTCGTCGCACGAACTCAACCAGCCGGGCTGTTACCGCGATGTGAAAGACAATACAGTTGTAGCCCAGTTCAAGGTTCGCAAGGATACCGCTCACGCATTGATCCCGGAACTTTTCAGCAGCGATGATAAAGAAGTGTTTATCATGGCCTGGACGACCACTCCCTGGACGCTGCCTTCGAACACAGCCCTGGCTGTCGGGGCAAACATCGACTATGTACTCGTTGAAACATATAATCCCTACACTTTCATCCCGGTAAAACTGGTTCTTGCAAAGCCTTTGTTAAGCAAGTATTTTCCCGAAACCAATTCCGGACTTGCTCTCGAAGACTACCAGCCGGGGCAGAAAAATATTCCCTTTAAAGTTTTAAAGGAATTCACCGGGAAACAGTTGGTAGGCCTGCGTTACGAACAACTTCTACCTTATGCTCAGCCCGAAACCGGCGATGCTTTTGTGGTGGTAACCGGTGATTTTGTGACTACCGAAGACGGGACAGGCATTGTGCACATCGCTCCGAGTTTCGGTGCCGACGACTTTAAAGTGGCAAAGCTTAATGGAATTGGTGCTTTGACCATGGTCAACAAAGACGGCCGTTTCAACGATCAGATGGGTGAATTTGCCGGACGGTTTGTGAAGGCTGAATATTCCCCTGAGTTTGAACTGGCTGTGGTTGACAATGTTGACATCGACATTATCGTTAAGCTGAAGAAGGAAAACCGTGCTTTTAAAGCCGAGAAATACGAACACTCGTACCCGCATTGCTGGCGTACCGATAAACCTATACTTTACTATCCGCTTGATTCGTGGTTTATCCGTACCACAGCCATCAAGGACAGGATGATCGAACTCAACAAAACCATCAACTGGAAACCCGAATCAACCGGAACAGGTCGTTTTGGCAACTGGCTGGAGAATCTTAACGACTGGAATCTCTCTCGCTCGCGCTTCTGGGGCATTCCTATTCCTATCTGGACAAGCGAAGACCGCAGCGAACAAATTTGTATTGCTTCCGTTGAAGAATTACAGAAAGAAATTACCAATGCCCTGAACAAAGGCGTGATGAAGGACCATCCACTCGCCGCTTTTAAGC
>JAKLFM010000143.1 GCA_022711175.1 Bacteroidota bacterium
GCAGCGATCCCTTTTGCTCTCCCTGTATAAAAAACGGCTATGTGCACAAATTCATGGACAATTACCTGCATCAGCGATTCATAATTATGAGAACTCCCGGGATTCAATGGCGATACCATGAGCAATTCATCATCCATACTGCTTCCAACGACCCAATCCGGTGCATCAGGGTATTTTATTGCGACATGAAAAGACTTAAGATTCGGATAGACTTTCACATGAATCTTTTTATCAATTTGTATCCCCAAACGATTGGTAATCCGTGAGTAATTATTTTCTAACGTTGTTGCGAGCGAATCTAAAACCTCAAAGTCACCGCTGGTTGAAAAAAACTTAAAATGCTGACTCTCTTTTGCAAAATACAGGGAGTCAATAGTTTGACCGTTCAGTTTCGTCATAGTTAAGCAAACAAGCATAACTACCGGAAGCATTTTCATAGCTAAAGGCCTTGGTATTATTCTCATCGATTTACTGATTTATTTTCTATCATTCCTTTTTGCAGTATCCGGAAAAGCAACAGGAATAATACCTGCAAAAGAATTTTGTTGCAGGGTATTTCGCATGCTATGCTCAGCACCATCATTTGCATAACCCGTTAACCCTGTTTCGAGGCTCTAAAATATGAAAAAACAAACCATCTGTATCAACATTAATTTGATGACGCGATGGATGAATAAGCCTGAAACAAAGCGTTGCCGGAACCTTAACGGATGATGTTAAAGGATGTAAGGATAGCAGAAGTGGTGAGTCACAGACTCAGGTCAACCAAGGGTTGATATCATTGGTGATCCGATTTATGGATTCTTACAGATGCATTTACTGATTATGGTCCAGCAATGCCTCTGATTATTGATTGTTCCAGTCAATGGAAACGATGATCTCATTTTTTCTGCCGATAAACTGAAATGGCGGATTATAACCAAGGAAGCGATAATTGCCGTATGTACTTATTCCTTTCTCAGCCAGAATAGCCATGAGTTTTTCGGTATAATATTTCAAATCATTGTCCGACGCATAGCCTCCAAACCTGATGACTGCTGCATATTCATCAGAGGTACTGCTTATTACCACACCGGCGTCATTTGGTTTTGGCAGTGTATTCTGGTTATAAGATGCGGGCATCACAAAACTCATGCTGGAGACTGAATCGTTGATATCCATATGCACGGGTGCGGTCATGGCTATTCGCTCGCCTTTCTCATTACCGCCAAAAATATATCCGGCAAGTTTTCTGAATCCCGGGTTCGCAAGTTCCCTGTAGGTTCTGGCATAGGATTTAACAGTGGCAATGGTTGCTGAAGGATAGTAACGAATCTCAATGTTACCTTCCTTTTTGATGACTGTGTATTTCTGTACCTCGGTTCGGTTGGTTGACATAACGGTGAAAGATTGAAGTAAAAAAAGGATTAGCATAACTGAAGCTGCAAGGAGGATGTAGGTTTTCATGCGATAGTATATTTTGTATAAACAACGCTGAGGCCAACCGATTGTTTAATAAAGAGTATAATATATTGAACAAAACTGTTGTTTTAACGTTCATTCAATAAAGTCAGCCGGCATGAAAACAACAATAAATCAACCTGTTTTAGGTGTAATTTGTTTCAGGAGGCAGTTCTTCTCCAGAGTACCGTTGGCTCCAGGTAAACATGGAAAAACGGGAAAGGTTTTAATTCAAATACTCACCAAATGAAATACTTGCTCACATCTTTGGTATTGCTGTCATCTTTTGGAAGCATTACTGCGCAAAAAATCAGGATTGCCGAACCGGTTCATTTTCTGGCGCTTGGCGATTCATACACTATTGGTCAAAGTGTTTCGCCCGATCAGTCCTGGCCTCTTCAATTTGCATCGGCACTGGCTTACAGCGGATACGATGTTGAGGAAACCAAAATTATCGCTCAAACCGGATGGCGTACCGACAACCTGGCAAATGCCATCAGC
>JAKLFM010000144.1 GCA_022711175.1 Bacteroidota bacterium
AACCAACAGGCTGATTGTCAACACAAAACTTCTAAGCATAATTAGTATGTTTCTTTAAACGTTATTTGTAGAAAAATCGGTTAAACACAAATGAAATGATATTTATGCCGCTATCTTGAGTCGTTAAAGAGCGACCCGAGTTCATTCATTGATAACCTGACGATGGCAAATGTAGCGAAATTCAAATCATACAGTGCTGGAACACTCAGGTTCCCAGCAATCAACTTCAATAATAAGCGGCAAAATAGCTGCAAACCCGGTTTGTGAACTTTTCTGTTCTCTTACCAAAGCAGGAACCTGCAAAATATCCTTGTACAAGACCTTTACAATGCCGGTTCAAACTAAGCCCGCTCTTATTCATTTGTTCTTAATATATTCACTAACTTCGTATTAAAATCAGATGGCATGAAAAGGCTGCATTACAAAGGGTTATGCCCGCTGAAGATCGGTTTACTCATTGTCATGCTGGCAGGGCTTTGTTCACCGGCGGCAACAGGTTCCATACCACCATCAAGCCTCCGGGAACCCGGTGATGACATTCCTCCCGGAGTACCGTTCGTGCTCAGTGATGAGCCGCTGGGACTATTCTCAACAATCACCATTCCCCTTAAACGTGCCGGCCGTTTATTCCTCATCGAAACAACCATCGACGGACAATCAGGCAACCTCATTTTCGATACAGGCGCCTCGGGCCTGGTGTTAAACAAAACCTACTTCAGGAAATATGCGTCTTTTGAGAAAAATACCGGTGGCGGAATTACGGGCGAAATGGCAAAAGTTGAACATATTAAAGTTGGCAGGATTGACATCTCGGACCTGTACTATGAAAATGTGCCTGCCGACCTTGCTGACCTTTCGCATATCGAAAATCGCCGGAATATAAAAGTTTTGGGGCTTATGGGAATTAACCTCATCAGGCAATTTGAGGTAACCTTCGACGCCCTTCACAACAAACTGGTACTCTCGCGTGTGGACAAAGCCGGCAACAGGCTTGAACCTGGAAAGCCCGGGCTTAACTTTGATTACAGGCAAAAAATTGACACGCAACACGACATCATTCTGATAGAGGGCAAAATTGGGGAAAAGGTGCTCACTTTTTGCCTCGATACAGGCGCCGAAACCAACGTACTTAGCGCAGGCCTACCCAAAAAAGTGATGAGCACAGTTCAGATCACCCGCCGGTCGAATATGGTGGGCTCAGGCTCGCGCGGTGTGGAAGTGCTGTACGGCACCATGAAAGAACTGTTGCTCAGCAAGCACCAGTTCGGCGAAATGGAAACGGTTGTACGGAATATGGAGGCAATGAGTGAAGCCTACGGTTGCACCATTGATGGAATGCTGGGTTTCGACTTCTGGCAGAAAGGCATTTTCTGCATCAATTTTTACACCAATGAGATCAGTTTCAGCATGAATAAAGCAGAAAAACTATGAAAAGGAACCACATCATACTGATCACAATGCTGATGGCCGGCTTATTGCCGGGCGAAGCCCAAAATATTCCCGGGAATTTTTGCTACATCAACAATGGCAGGATCTATTTTCAGCTCGATAAACGATGGACTTATAAGCAGCGGCATGAAATCTCGACGCTGTTCAGCCTCGACAGCACCCTGATAAACCGTGCTTTTGATGCTTCCGACAGCTTAGTTTACGACAGTACCCTGTGGCTTGTTCAGCACCTCGACCAAAACATCACTGAATTATCAAAAATAACAGAAGCCGCAAGCGGTTACAGGCCAAATGACGTATTTCTGGTTGATGACGAGTGGCTTAGCTCCTTCATAGTACCTGTTCCAATATTTGCCCCTGCACATAAGTACGGTTTGAACAAATGGAAAAAAGAACCCTCGATGAAACAGGAGAAGGATTCCGCCGTAATAAGCTTGCGTGGATACCCTGAAGCTG
>JAKLFM010000145.1 GCA_022711175.1 Bacteroidota bacterium
ACTTGTCGAAATTTGTCTTTAAGTTGTGCATGAGCAGAATAATGAATTGGCGTTTATTTTCTGCTAAGATATTGAATTTCAATAACATGCACAACTTTTCAATCATTTTCTTCTAAATTATTTTAATCGCACAACGGGTTAAAAGGTTAATGTTTAGTTAAAACTCTCCCAAACAACATGTTCGAATCCATATCAGACTCAATCAGCAAATGGCTCCTTCACTTTGGCATCGGGCATGAAATCGCGGCATCTGCTTCGGGGATGAGCGATTTTATCATTGTACTGGCTATCAGTTGTGCCTTCTATTATGTTGTGAAATACATTATCATCAGGATCATAAGGCGTATTGCAAAGCGCACCAAAAATCGCTGGGATGACATCCTGCTCGAGCATAAAGTGTTTAACCGCATGGCTTTTTTTATTCCAGGCATACTTGTTTACCAGTCCATTCCCGTGACACTGAGCGAGTTTTCGCCGGCTGTTGTCAGCCTTGCCTTAAAATTTACAAACATATACATCGTTGTTATTTTCCTGGTCGTTATCAATTCGTTTTTCAATGCGCTCTATTCATTATACCAGGATACGGAATATGCCAGGTTCCATCCGGTGAAGGGATTTATTCAGGTAGGCAAAATGGTGGTATATACTATAGGCGCGTTGCTCATACTGTCGTATTTCTTTAACCAGTCGCCGCTGGTAATGCTTACAGGTCTTGGGGCATTTTCGGCAGTGCTATTACTCATCTTTAAGGACGCAATTCTTGGATTTGTCGGAGGGATACAACTTTCGGCCAACGATATGGTAAGGCAGGGCGACTGGATCAATATGTCGAAATTTGGCGCCGATGGTACAGTACAGGAAATTTCGCTCACCACGGTAAAAGTTCAGAATTGGGACAACACCATTACCACGTTACCAACATATTCGATGGTTTCGGAATCGTTTCAAAATTTCAGGGGAATGAAGGAAGCAGGTGCCCGGAGGATGAAGCGCTCCATCAATATTGATATGGCAAGCGTAAAGTTCTGTACTCCCGAGATGCTCGAAAAATTCAGGAAAATTGAAATACTGAAAAATTATATCGATACGAAACAGGCAGAGCTTCAGCAGTTTAATACTGAAAACAACATCGACGATTCTGTATTGGTCAACGGTCGCCGCCAAACGAATATCGGAGTTTTCAGGGCTTATCTCGAAGCATATCTTCTCAGGCATCCCCAGGTGCATAAGGACTTTGACCTTCTTGTAAGGCAGTTGCAGCCTACACCCACCGGCATTCCTGTCGAAGTGTACGCATTTACAACCGAAACCCGCTGGGCGAGTTACGAAAATGTGCAATCCGATATTTTCGACCACATCCTGGCCATTGTTCCCGAATTTGAACTTTTTGTGTTCCAAAGCCCGTCAGGGAATGATCTGAGAACCGGGATTCCAGCCTGTTCCTAATGGGAATGTTCTATATTCTAACAATCCATCTGACAGCTGAGCAAGAAAAACGATTCTCATTGATTGCACCGCATAAGCTATATAGGTGAAAATGTTATCTTTGCAGCCTGAAATTCGGATTGCGGTAGTAGAAATAAAAAAAACCAGAAAACTTTGTACATCTCATAAATTGTAGTAATTTTGCAGCCCGATTCTGAAAAACAGGATATAAACGACAGAAAGATATGTATTTAACGCCCGAAATCAAGAAAGACTTTTTCAAGGAAAACGGTAAATCAGATGCCGATACCGGTTCAGCTGAAGGACAGATAGCACTTTTCACCTATCGCATCAAGCACCTCACCGAACATCTGAAAGCCAATCGTAAAGACCTTGCCACGCAGCGTGCTTTGCTTC
>JAKLFM010000146.1 GCA_022711175.1 Bacteroidota bacterium
GGAGCACAAAGCATCTTACAGGTAATATTACGGTTTTCGCAGGTACAATCGCCAAAAGCTTTATCGATTACTTTAGCCTGCCGAAGGGCGTGCAGCTTTGAAGATCCGGTCGCCGGGCTTCCGCTTTCGGGGCGTGCCACCAGCAACAATTCCACCTCCTTAAAATTCCTGAGGATAAACGACCAGGCACCCATGTTGGCAGGCTCTTCCTGGACCCAGGCATATGTCTTCACATTGGGATATTTTGCGATCACCCTGCGAATTTGTTCAATCGGAAAAGGAAATAGCTGCTCAATCCTTACAAAGGCAACGTCGTTATGTCCGCGTTTTGTTCTTTCGGCCAGCAGGTCATAGTAAATTTTACCCGAGCAGAAATTGAGCCGTGTCACCATCTTGACATCAATGTTATCGTCGATCACTTCCCTGAAATGACCTTGCGAAAGCTCGCTTACCGGTGAAATACATTGCGGATGCCGCAGAAGGCTTTTGGGTGTAAAAACAACCAGTGGCTTCCTGAAATCGCGGTGAACCTGCCTGCGAAGCAGGTGGAAAAAGTTGGCGGGGGTAGTACAATTGGCCACCTGCATGTTGTTATCGGCACAAAGCTGCAGGAACCTTTCAATACGGGCGCTTGAATGCTCCGGTCCCTGGCCTTCGTAGCCGTGAGGCAATAAAAGCACCAGCGAATTCATCACTTTCCACTTTTCTTCGGCGCTGCTCAGGTACTGGTCAATCACAATCTGGGCGCCGTTCATGAAATCACCGAACTGGGCTTCCCAAATGGTGAGCGAAAATGGCGAAGCCAGCGAATAGCCATACTCAAAAGCCATCACGGCATATTCCGAAAGCGGTGAATTATAGATCTGGAAAGGCGCCTGTAAGGATGAGATGTTCTGCAGCGGTACATACTTCTCCTCCGAATCCTCCATGGTAAGAACCGCATGACGATGACTGAATGTTCCCCTTTGCGAGTCCTGGCCGCTTACTCTCACCGGAGTATTTTCGTTGAGCAAGCTTGCATACGCCAGTAATTCGGCCATTGCCCAGTCAACGGTTTGATTTTCAACAACCATCTGGCGCCGTTCTTCCATCAGTTTCACCAGTTTTTTGAAGAATGGTTTTCCTTCGGGGAGTGCGGTTATTTTTATTGCAAGGTCAGCAATAGTATCTTTTTCAACGGAAGTTATTACCGGTGTCTTCCAGTCTTCAGGTGTTGCATGATGCAGACCGTCCCATGTTTTTTGCAGGAAAGTCATCACCCGGGTTTTCTCATCTTCCTTTGATTCAAGCAGTTCCTGCTCCAGCTCTTCCAGGAATGATTTCTCGATGGCATCGGCTTCAGCCTGTGAAACAGATCCCTCGCCCAGCAGTTTCCTGATATAGATCGTCCCTGGATCGGGGTGCTTTTCTATAATGTTGTATAGAATTGGCTGGGTAAAACGCGGTTCATCGCCTTCATTATGCCCGTATTTGCGGTAGCCGAGCAGGTCGATGAAAACATCGCGGTGAAAGTGTTCTCGCAGTTCGATGGCAAGTTCTACAGTGTACACAACGGCTTCAACATCGTCGGCATTTACATGAAAAATAGGACATTGCGTGGTTTTGGCCACGTCGGTGCAATAAACCGAACTTCTTGCTTCGAGATAATTGGTTGTGAACCCTATCTGGTTGTTTACTACCAGGTGAATCGTGCCGCCGGTACTGTAACCGTTGAGTTCCGACATCTGCAGGGTTTCGTAAACAACACCCTGTC
>JAKLFM010000147.1 GCA_022711175.1 Bacteroidota bacterium
TATATATCAGTAAATCATAAATTTTGTACTTTCGCTGCCACCGATGACAACTGAAGTTTCGAACGAGAATTTTGGCCAGCGGAGGCTCCGCGCATCCTATGTTACAAGCATCATCAGTATAATGCTTGTGCTGTATATGCTTGGCCTGCTGGGGCTTATCATTCTTCACGGGAAAAAACTTTCGGATTACGTCCGCGAAAACATCAGGATATCCCTGTTGCTGAAAGATGACAGCAGCGAGGAGCAGATTGCAGCCTACCGCATCAAATTACGGAAGGCTCCTTATGTTCATTCAACCGAATATATCAGCCGCGAACAGGCAGCCAAAGAACTCAGCAATGATCTTGGCGAAGACTTTCTCAAGTTTCTCGATTTCAATCCTTTGCCTCCGACCATTGACCTCCAGCTAAAAGCTGAATACACCAATACCGACAGTATTGCAAAGATTGAAAAGCACCTGAATTCAAGCAGCCTGGTCAAGGAGGTCGTTTACCAGAAATCGCTCATCGATGTTGTGAATGACAATATCAGCAAGATAAGCATGGTGATTCTGGGCTTCAGTTTGTTGCTGATCGTGATAGCTGTCGTGCTGATCAACAATACGATAAAGCTCTCGATTTACGCCCGGCGTTTTCTCATCAGGAGTATGCAGCTTGTGGGAGCCACCGAAGGATTTATCCGCAGGCCTTTCATACTGCGAAGCATGCTGCACGGGCTTATAGCGGCATTGCTCTCCATAGGGTTGCTTGCCGGCACGCTGTGGTTCGCTACGCAACGCATACCCGAACTTGCCCAGCTGCAGGATATCAGGGCATTCATGATGATGTATGCTTTGCTCATCATTATTGGCGTGTTATTGTCAGGGTTCTCTACTTTCCTGGCTGTGAGGAAGTTTCTGCATATGAAGGCCGATAATCTTCATATGAGCTAATCAATTCAGGACAGATTATTAACCAGTTAAATATCAACCAAATGGCTAAAGAAATTAAAGTTGTACCTTCAGCTCCCGTCAAGAAAAAGGCAGATGAGAAACCGGTACAGTTTGCTCTTACCCGTGAAAATTATGTACTGATGGGCATAGGTATTGTGCTCATTTTCATCGGTTTTGTCCTCATGATCGGGGGTGCGTCAAAAGACCCGAACGTGTTCAATGAGGACATGTTCAATTTCAGGAGGCTGACCTTATCGCCGATCCTTATCCTTGCGGGATTTGCGGTTGAGCTTTACGCCATCATGAAAAAGCCGAAGGAATAGTATGACCTGGTTACAGGCAATTATTATAGCCATCGTTGAAGGCATTACTGAATTCCTTCCGATTTCGTCCACCGGCCATATGGCATTGACAGCCTCTGTTTTAGGCATTGAAAAAGAGGCGTTTACAAAGCTTTTCATTGAAAACATTCAGTTTGGCACCATCATCTCGGTGATCGTCCTTTACTGGAAAAAGTTTATCGATTTCAAAAAGTTCAGTTTTTACCTGAAGCTGCTGGTGGCTTTTCTTCCGGCCGCTGTCGTGGGAATTTTGCTCAAGGAACATATCGACCGTGTACTTGAGTCGCCGCTGTTTATCGCTGTCGTGATGTTTCTCGGCGGAGTCATCCTGCTTTTCGTTGACAACTGGTTTAAGAACCCGAAAATATACTCTGAAGGGGAGATGACGTATAAGAACTCGCTGATCATCGGTTTCTTCCAGATACTGTC
>JAKLFM010000148.1 GCA_022711175.1 Bacteroidota bacterium
TATTCCTGACAATGTTACTGTTGAACAGAATATTCAAACAGTTAACATTACGGACTTTAAGCAAAACCTTTTTCTGAATACACGTACCCTCGTAATTTTAGGTGAAAACAGCCACCTCCGGCTGGTGCAATGCGACGATTCCATCAATCATGGCATAACTTTCATCAATTCGGTGACGGAAGTTTTTCTCGACAGGCATGCCACACTCGATCATTATAAGCTTCAGAATAAGGACAGCCACTCAACACTCATCAACACGATTTATTTCAGGCAATCGGAAGGAAGCAGCCTTTCTTCAAATTCAATCAGCCTCAATGGCGGGATCATCCGTAACAACTCTGTGGTGAAGTTCGAGGGGGAGAATGCTGCAGCCGAAATTATAGGCTTGTACCTGATGGACCGCAACCAGCATATCGACAACCGGGTGTTTGTCGATCATGCCGTTCCCCGTTGCCAGAGCAATGAATTATTTAAAGGTGTGCTCGACGACCACGCTACCGGTGTTTTCAACGGACATGTGCTGGTGAGGCGCGATGCGCAACAAACCATTGCTTACCAGAGAAACAGCAATATTCTCCTCACTGATAAAGCCACTATCGATACAAGGCCTTTTCTTGAAATTTATGCCGATGATGTAAAATGCAGCCATGGTGCAACGGTTGGTCAACTTGATGCCAACGCGCTTTTCTACATCCGGTCGCGTGGCATAAGCGAAGCCAGTGCAAAGATTCTTCTCATGTATGCTTTTGCAGCCGAAATCATCAACAAGATCGGCATTCCTGAATTGCGCCAGCGTATTGACGATATGGTGAAGAAACGCCTGCGCGGCGAACTTTCATACTGCGACCAGTGCGTGCTTCATTGCAGTTCGCAGGAGAATAAGATTAACTTTGAGATTGATATGTCAAAAATCTGAAGATCAGATTCTCCGGATTATTTTTTCTGTGAAAACAAACACAACCGTGTCATTAACAATTGATCAAATCCGTTCCGATTTCCCATTACTCAGCACAGTAATCGATGGCAAGCCGCTGGTTTATTTCGATAACGCCGCAACCACCCAGAAACCAAGGCAGGTGATAGATGCCATCAATGAGTACTATGTTTTACATAACTCCAATGTTCACCGGGGAGTGCACCAGTTGAGCCGGCAGGCAACCATCTCTTTTGAGGAAACGAGTAAAAAACTCGCCGCTTTCCTCAACGCCGCTCATGACTACGAAATCATCTTTACCCGCGGAACAACAGAATCAGTCAACCTGGTGGCCTATACCTACGGCGAAGCCAATATTCATGAAGGCGACGAAGTGATTGTATCTGGCCTTGAGCATCATTCAAACCTTGTTCCATGGCAGCAGCTTTGTTTCAGGAAGAAGGCGCGGCTCAGGGTAATTCCTGTGCTGGATAGCGGCGAACTTGACCTTGAAGCTTATACTGGTTTGCTTAATGAAAAAACCCGCCTGGTTGCTGTCAATCATATTTCGAATACGCTCGGAACCATTAATCCTGTAAAGGAGATCACTCGACTTGCCCATGAATACGGGGCTGTAGTGGTGATTGACGGAGCGCAGGCGTTATCACACGGGCCGGTGGATGTGAGAGATATTGGCTGCGATTTCTATGCATTTTCGGCGCATAAGACCTATGGCCCGATGGGGATTGGCGGATTATATGGCCGGGAAGAACTGCTCGAAAAAATG
>JAKLFM010000149.1 GCA_022711175.1 Bacteroidota bacterium
CGCTTTAATATCCTTAATAATGAGAAGGTTTCTCATTTTGGTTTTGATTTTGGTATTTGTGATCCTTAACGGAACTCTGAACTCCTGCTCGAGGGATGAGATACAGCAAGGAACACAAAAGGATCAGTCTTATCACTTGGCACAAGCTGAAAAAACTGCAAATAATTATGTATCTGACTACTCTGATCAGCAGGTCGAATTCTCAACAACAGGATCGGTTAAAGGCAGAAATGGCAACAAGCTGAAATCAATACACTACAAGACGTACAATACTAATAACGTCTTTGTAGTTGAGCTTTCGTATAACACATCTGATTATCAATCGCTTGAATCATCAAATATAAGCGTTAATGTAGCGGGCCAGGTTCTTGACCAGACCATCATCAACCGGAATATCGGAATATTTTCGTATTCGCTCAACGACCTGAAACCGGGGTGGAAGATTGGCGATCTTGTACAATGGTCATTTACTGAAACCGGTTGTGAAGAGCCAATCTCGTTTTTTGATTCCTACATTTTAACTGGGCCGGCTGAACAATTGCAGGCAGCGGCTTTATAATCCCAGCGCAGTGCGTCCCTGTTCAAAAACGATGTCCTTAGGGATATTGGCCGTTTTCAACTTTTCGATGCCTGCTTTGAGTTCATCCCGTACTTTGCCGTTGGCAGCCATATAGTCCGATGCCTGCTGGTAATCTCCATCTCCTTCTATCTGAAGGATGAAAGCGCTCCATTCATTCATGGCCTGCCGGGTTTTGTCAATGTCCACTTTGTAGGTTCCGTCAGGGTTGAGCTTAAAAGCGCCTTTGTCTTCAAAAAAGTTGAAACACATCATGTTGGCTTTCCCGTGAGCTTCGGCTGCACCAAAACGAACCGAACGGATCAACCCGGCCATGTAGGTAACAAAGGCATCATCCACGGTAATTCCCTTGAGTTCTCCTTTTTCGATAAGTTTGGTAACCATGTATAGTCCCAGTATGTCAGCTTTGCCTTCTTCCCAGCCCGAGTACTGTTCTTTTAAAGCTTCGCGGATATTGCCTTTGCCGGTAATGGTGTTTTTAATGCCAAGCCCGTGAGCTACTTCATGAAACATGACGTTGCTGAAAAAAGCATCAAATTTAATGTTTGCACGCTGGGTAGGATCAATCAGAATACCGGCAATAGGAACAAGGATTTTATCAAATTTAGCCTGCATGGCGTTTTTTAACTGAAGACGGCGGCTGCCTTTGGCCAGTTGCACTTTTTCATCATTCGGAAGGTTTATGGCGATGGTCTTACCTCCGCTATTGGAGTTACCGGCATAGAATAGTATGTCGTAAGCATTAAGGTCCGAATCGGTTCCCGGTACTTCCTGCTTGTATTTGGGGTCACAGGGCAATTCTTTCTGCAAGGCTGGCAACATGGCTGCATACCTTTCCAGTTTTTTGCTCCATTCTTTATCTTTTACAAGCACTGATGCTTCGTGCGCGGTTTTATATCCAAACAGCTCATCCTCATAATTTTCGATCGGGCCAACTACAAAATCAATGGTATTGGTTTTCATGTCCATCCAGGCCATGTCGCTTTTAAAATAGTCATCGCTCAGCAAGGCATCAGCTCTCAGCTTCAGGTAATTTTTTAAGCCGGGGTCTTCAGCCAGTTCGGCACATTGGCTGAGCAAATCAGCGGCTTTTTCTGTTTTTTCTTTC
>JAKLFM010000015.1 GCA_022711175.1 Bacteroidota bacterium
ATTTTTTTTGAGTGCCGAATAGGCAACTGTTATAGCCAGCGCAATAGTAGGCATATAGAATACCATGTTCAGCAGCATGAACCAGAACATGGTATCGGGATTGTTCAGCGTGGGAATGATGAGGAAAATTACAGCAGCACAGATGTGAAAAATACCATAAAGCCTCTCGGCATTTATCCAGCGGTCGGCAATAATGCCTGCAATGGCCGGCATAAACAGGGAGGCGATTCCCATGGTCGAAAATATTGCCCCGAATTCGGTGCCCGACCATTGTTTGGTTTGAAACCAGTATGCCCCAATGGTAAGTAGCCAGGTTCCCCAGATAAAAAACTGGAGGAAATTCATCGTGATCAGTCGTAGTTTTAGATTCATCAGGTAGCTTTTGGGTGATTATTGTGTGATTGCCAGTACGTGACTATTTGCGTCGGTTTATTTCGTCGCGTATGAGTGAAGCGCGCTCATATTCTTCGTTTTCAACGGCTTTGATAAGTTCGTCCTCAAGTTCATCATCTGTCAGTGTACTGAATTCATTTTCAGCCTGCACTCCATTTTCTTCAAAAGATGTTCCACCGCTTTTCGCATTTTCATATTCCACGCCGGCTTCGTTCATAATATGCCTGTCCGTGTATATCGGGCAACCAAAGCGTATGGCCAGGGCAACGGCATCGGAGGTGCGTGAATCAATCTGCCGGGTTTCAATCCCATCGGTGCAAACCAATAACGCGAAAAAGATACCATCCTGGAATTTATTGATAATTACCTCAGTGAGCGTTATGCTGAACGAATCGGCGAAGGTTTTGAAAAGGTCGTGCGTGAGCGGCCTTGCAGGTTTCATCTTTTCAATTTCCAGCGCGATTGATTGTGCTTCGGAATGGCCGATAACGATTGGAAGGCGGCGGCTGCCACCTTTCTCGACCATGATCAGTGCATAGGAATTGGCTTGTGACTGACTTACAGATAAACCCAGTACTTTTAACTCTATCTTCTGCATTTACTCCGCTGTGGTGCTGTATGTTGCATGTTATTTCCCGGCATTGTGCCGTTGAAATTGCCTCATATGCTTTAAAAAGTAAAAATAGAAAGAAATCATTTCGGATTGCTGCATGATCGAAAGTTTTCGCAAGTACCAGATTGTGAATTCGGTATGATTATTCGGAAAAGTTATGGCGCTGTCCTTTCATGTACATCGGATGATGACTCAGAATTTCATCGCGAAGGTACTCACGGTTGAGGTGCGTATATATTTCGGTTGTGGTGATGGAGGCATGTCCCAGCATTTCCTGCACTGCGCGCAGGTTAGCGCCCCTTTCAACCAGGTGGGTGGCAAATGAATGTCTTAACGTATGCGGACTAATATGCTTCTTGATTCCGGCAAGTTCTGCAAGCTCTTTCAGCATGGTGAAAATCATCACCCTTGTAAGCCGGGAACCTCGATTATTGAGAAAAACAAAATCCTCGTTGCCTTTTCTCACTGCCTGATGAACCCTGCAAGTCTGTATATATAGCTTTATCTGGTCAAGCGCTTTGCTTCCGGCAGGTACAAGTCGTTCTTTATCACCTTTCCCGGTGATGCGGATATACTCCTCATTGAAGTATATGTTGCTGATCTTCAAATTAATAAGTTCTGAAACGCGCAACCCGCACCCATACAATGTTTCGATGATGGCGCGGTTTCGCTCGCCCTGTGGTTTTGAGCGATCGATAGCTTGAATTAGTTTTTCAATTTCTTCGACCGACAGTACATCAGGTAGTTTACGGGCAGTTCGTGGTGCATCAAGTAGTTCGGTGGGGTTATTTTGTGTTATGTCTTCCAGGATCAGGTATTTATAAAATGCACGTAAGCCCGAAATGATCCTCGACTGTGATTTAGCATCCAGGTTATTGATATTCAACCATTTAATAAAGTCCTGCAGTTCGCTGATCGTTATGTCAGCTGGTTGTTTCTCAATGCTTTCTCCTTCGAGATATTGTGTAAACTTATCAATATCATGAAGATACGCTTCCACCGAATTGTGCGAAAGCGATTTTTCCAGTTTAAGATACGATATAAAGCCGTTTTTGAGCGAATCCCACATGATGGGACCAAAGATAGCTTATTGACGGATAAATTTGCCGGTTGAAATGTTTCCCCTTTTTGGAATCCAGTGGAAATAGTAGCAACCCGGTACAATTGTATTGATAGGTATGATCTCGGTTTGAATTTGCTGACAATGCTCCAGAATGAGTCTGCCGGTGTTATCCATTAGCCGGAATATTGCAGGGAGCTGAAATGTGCCGGTTGCAGCTATCGTCACAAACTCATTTGCCGGATTTGGGAATACTTTGAAGCCAGGGAGTTCGGTGTGTTTCGCTATTCCGACCTGCATCAGCGAATCGCAGGCAAGCGGCGAACCCCATGTTACATCTCCTTTTTTAAAATATTTCAGGTCACGGTATTCCTTGCCCCAATAGGTAGGATCGTCGCAATGATAATACGGACCGCCCAGGCCTTTAAAGTATAGGGTTTGATAATTGCAAAATCCATCGAATGTGACAGGCCACAGGCAACCACTTCCATCATCCGACCACATCATCAGATAATTTAGAGCTTTGTAAGGTTTTCCTTCAGGATAAAACTGCGAATAGCTTGATATTCCTGCAAAAGGAGAAGTCCACCAGCCAGTTTCAGGACTTATTACAGGTTCCTGCGGTTCGGTATTTAATTGAGGTATATAGGAAGGTGAAACTGTCTGATTTATAGTGTCTTTTGAATAAACGTAACTTTCTTCTCCACCATTCGTTTGCGTGTACTTCAAACAACAATATTCAATTGTATAACAGACAGAATCGCCAACGGGATAATCATTACGACTGAGGTAACGTGATATGCTCGATGTCGAATAGATCCCGCCATAATTGTAACTCTCAGAATGTGCAACAACATGAAATTCGTCACCCGGTTGAAAGTTAAATATATCCTTTGTTTTTGGAGCAGGAAAACCTGTGGTGGGGTTGGTTTTACCGACAAAACTGTAAAAAGCGGGGTAATCTTTAAATACATCAAATTTCGGCAACCGGAGCAAGCCGTGGTTCATGCCCAGCAATATCTGCTCTCCGTTTACAGGATTTGTAACTATTTGCCCCGAAGCATCTTTGCAGTATAGTGCTATAACTTTTACAGAGTCAACCAGTTCCGGGAATTCTGCAAGTTCAGTGTGATCGAATGTGGCTTCGATGTATTGAAGGCCATTGTGATAATTATAGAATCTCCATGAATCACCGAGATTAGCCTGAGTATAAATTGTGTAAATATCGTTCGAATCAGATGGTGAAAAGGGGTAAAAGATGAATTGTGTTTTGCCGTCGGGAGTTTCAACTATTTTATCCCCGAGCCACGATGCTCCGTTTGTTGTCCAGCAGCCGTAATCGGTACCCTGTATCTGCCTGTAATTGTAATAGGTGGTTTCGTCGCCAGACTGCCTAACCGAGTCAATTCTTACTGCGATCACATCATCATCTGATGAACATTTAAAGTAATATGAAGCATCGGTTTGGATAGCTTTGTAATTTTGTGCCACTGATTTGAGAGAAATGAGAATGGCTGACACAAAAAGGATGCAAAGCCAATAACTTGTTATAGTTTTCAATAGGAAAATTGATTTTTTACAAAGAGTAAAGATAGCAAAAACCTTTTGCCACTACATGGGGCTATATTTAGCTGAATTTTTATTTTCAAAATGTTATAAATATTCAGGAGTAATTTGTAATTTTGCACCCCTGAAATTAAAAAGCTGAAAACCAATGGCTAAGAAAAGCAAAGAAGCACGCGTACAGGTCATTCTCGAATGTACCGAGCACAAAACCAGTGGAATGCCGGGTACATCACGGTACATCTCCGTGAAAAACAAAAAGAACACCCCCGAGCGCCTCGAACTCAAGAAATACAACCCTATCCTTAAAAAAGTAACCGTTCACCGCGAAATTAAATAATTTATACCATGGCAAAGAAAGTTGTTGCAACCCTTCGTACATCTTCCGGTAAGGACTTCGCAAAGGTGATCCGGATGGTAAAATCGCCAAAAACCGGCGCTTATACCTTTAAAGAAACCATCGTAGCCAACGATCTCGTTAAAGATTTCCTGGCTAAGAAATAATCCGTCCACTTACGGAAACCGGTGAAGCTTTTTCCTGCAGGAGAAAGCTTTTTCCATTTCTGAAGGATTATGTATTTTTACTCTGATAATTCATTTAATGTAATTAGTGGTAGATCAATCAAATAAAAGCGATATCTGGCTTTCTAACAAATAAACCGGCATGGGCATTTTTTCATTTTTTACAAAAGAAAATAAGGAAACTCTCAACAAAGGTCTTGAAAAAACCCGTACCAGCGTGTTTTCGCGTCTCTCGAAAGCGCTGGTTGGTAAGTCGCGCGTTGATGATGATGTACTCGACAATCTTGAAGAAATCCTCGTGACTTCGGATGTAGGCGTTGAGACCACACTCAAAATCATCGACCGCATTCAAACGCGTGTTTCGCGCGACAAATATCTTGGAACCGAAGAATTGAACGGAATTCTGCGCCAGGAAATCTCCGCATTGCTTTCCGAAAATGAGAACGATAACTTTTCCGGTTTCGATTTTCCAAAAAGGGAAACTCCTTACGTAATTTTAGTTGTTGGCGTGAATGGAGTCGGGAAAACCACCACCATTGGCAAATTAGCCTATAATTTCCGCAAAGCCGGTAAAAATGTTTTGCTTGGCGCTGCCGATACCTTCAGGGCTGCGGCTGTTGACCAATTGGTAATATGGAGCGAACGGGCCGGTGTACCGATTATCAAACAGGCTATGGGCGCCGATCCTGCCGCTGTAGCCTATGATACAGTAAAGGCAGCCATAAGCCGTGGCAGCGATGTGGTAATCATTGATACTGCCGGTCGCCTGCACAATAAGGTCGGACTGATGAACGAACTGGGAAAAATTCGCACAGTGATGCAGAAAATACTTCCCGATGCCCCCCACGAAGTGCTACTTGTTTTAGACGCCTCTACCGGCCAGAATGCCATTGAACAGGCAAAACAGTTTACAGCCGTTACTGATGTTACTGCATTGGCACTTACTAAACTTGATGGCACTGCAAAAGGTGGCGTGGTTATAGGCATTAGCGACCAGTTTAAAATACCAGTCAGGTACATTGGTCTGGGCGAAAAAATGGAAGACCTGCAGGTTTTTAATAAGGAAGAATTTGTGGATTCGCTTTTTGCGTAGGCGTTTGAAGTTTCAAGTTTCAAGTTTCAAGATTTAAGTTCTATGCTTCTGAATTACGATCCCGTAACTCACTCTCTGTTTTACAATTAACCAATCCACTGATAAAATCTCAATGCTTCCTCGCCGATCTATAAAAGTAATCACCCTCGGCTGCGCCAAGAATACTGTTGACAGTGAAAAACTGATGGCCCAGCTTAAACTTAGCAATATTCGTATTTTGAGGGATGGTGACAGAGGGCGTGCCGATACTGTTATTATCAATACTTGCGGTTTTATTAACGATGCCAAAGAGGAATCCGTTGATACTATCCTTGGCTACATCGAACAGAAAAGAAAAGGCCGGATCAGGGATGTTTTTGTAATGGGCTGCCTTTCCGAACGTTACAAAAAGCCTTTGCAAGCCGAGATTCCTGAGGTTGATGAGTATTTCGGGGTCAATGATCTCGAAGCGGTAGTGAAGAGGGCAGGAGCAGAATTCAGAAGCAGCCTGCTCGGTGAGCGGGAACTTACTACTCCGAAGCATTACGCCTATTTAAAAATTGCCGAGGGTTGCGATCGTCGTTGCTCCTTTTGTGCGATACCCGGAATACGGGGACAGCATATCTCGCGACCAGCCGAAGATATTATTGCTGAAGCTAAACTGTTGGCAGCCAAAGGAGTAAAGGAATTGATTCTGATTTCGCAAGACCTTACATACTACGGATTGGATACCTATAAAAAGCAAATGCTGCCTCAGCTTGTGGAGCAACTTTCCGATCTTAAACTCTTTACCTGGATACGGTTACATTACCTTTTCCCCACAAATTTCCCCGACAGGCTTCTCGATGTAATTGTTTCACGACCTGATGTTTGTAACTATATTGATATTCCGCTGCAACATATTAATTCACGTATTCTCGCTTCGATGCGCAGAGGGGTAAATCGTGAATCCACCATTGCATTAGTTAAAAAATTCCGTGAGAAATTGCCTGATGCCGCCTTGCGAACCGCATTCATTGTGGGTTATCCCGGTGAAACCCCTGAAGAATTTGAGGAACTGAAGAACTTTATTTCTGATGTACAGTTCGACCGGGCTGGCGTTTTTACCTATTCTCCTGAGGAAGATACCTATGCGTTCGGGCTTACTGACGATGTACCTGAAGAAGTGAAACACCGGCGCGCTGCTGAGATTATGGAATTGCAGCAGGAAATTTCGCTGAGCAGGAATACTCAAAAGGTGGGAAATACGTTTAAGGTCTTGATTGACAGGCTTGAAGGAGAGTATTATATCGGGCGCACCGAATTCGACTCACCCGAAGTTGACAATGAAGTTTTAATAAATGTTGGTGGGAAATTGAAAATTGGCGAATTTTACATGGTGAAAATAGATCGGGCTGATGAGTTTGATCTGTATGGGACTATAATAAACTAATTGATAACACCATGAAATACAGGTATTTATTTCTGATTGTTCTGTTCCTGGCGAGCAGTACAATTTTTGCACAGGTAGCAAAAGATTCAATTAACCAGGTTGACTCAAAAGGGCTGAAACAAGGCAAATGGGAAGAAAAATCATCAACCGGTACTTCCAAAGGTCTGTTTGTCAATGATTTGAAAGACGGCCTATGGGTGTCGTACGGCACGAATGGCAACCTTACAAAAATCGAGAATTTCAGCAAAGGCCGTCATGAAGGGATAGTTGTTGAAATAGATCAGCGTGGTTATCTTCTCAGCGAAACATACTATGAAAATGATCTTCCCGAAGGCATAGCCAAGCGCTATTTTTATGGATCCAATCCGGCGTCGGTGATTTCATACCACCAGGGAAAGAAAAATGGGCCTTACAAGGTGTATTATGAAAATTCGGCAGGCAAACTCATGGAAGAGTCTAATTATGTGAATGATATAAAAGATGGCTTATCAAAATGGTTTACCATTAAAGGCGACCTTGTAGCAGAATACAATTATAAAATGAATTCGCTCGAAGGTGTTCAGAAAAGTTATGCCGAAGGCAATAAACTGCTGAGTGAGCAGAATTACAAAAACAATGTCGAAAATGGATTTTACAAAGAATATTTTGCCGGAGGCAAGCTGAAAATTGAAGGCCAATATACTGATGGAAAGAAAACCGGTGTTTGGAAAGAGTTTACCGAAGAAGGAAGCTTGTTTTCCGAAGGTTCTTATGTAAACGATCTTAAAGAAGGTAAGTGGATTGAATATGATGCCGCCGGCAAACCTACTAAAGTTACTAAATACCTGAAAGGTGAAATTTTGAAATAGCCGCTTTAGGCAAACGAATGAAAATCACAATTCGCTGATTTATAGAGCGTTTTGTGATTTTTTTATCTGTCATTTTAAATTTATTCATGATGAAAGCTGCACTTCATAATCCGTTCAGGGGATTGGACGGATACAACTGTTTCGGATGTTCGCCTGATAACCCGATAGGTTTACAAATGAAGTTTGAGACAAATGGTGATGAGGTTACCTGCGAATGGCAGCCGCACCATCACCTCGAAAGTTGGCACAATGTGCTGCATGGAGGCATACAAACTACGTTGATGGACGAAATCGCAAGCTGGTGGATTTTCGTTAATCTCAGGACCTCAGGCGTAACTTACAAAATGGAAGTCAGCCTCAAAAAGACAGTGAACACCAACAAAGGCCCCATCAAATTAGTAGCACGCCGGCACGAAATCAGGAGAAATCTAGCTGTGGTTTTTGTCAGGTTATTCGATGCTGACGGAGTATGCTGTGCCGAATCGTACATGCACTATTTTACTTATCCTGAGCATGTTGCGAAGGAAAAACTTCAATATCCCGGTTATGATGGATTTGTATGCGGAACTGAAGATGAAAGATGACAGGCTAGAGCTGATGAGCTCTTTCTTTATGGAATGGGCATACCGAAACACTGCTGCTTAGCTTTTATCATCATTCAATTAATATTTCTGCTTTCCGATCTACTTGTTCTCAAAGGTTTCTTATTTCAATGGATGGATAATCTTCCGGGTTGAAATACTGGCTGAAATATTTTCCCGTGTTTTGCAGATGTCTTACTTAAAAATACCGCTCATCTTTCACCAG
Organism: Bacteroidota bacterium; assembly: GCA_022711175.1. GTDB lineage: Bacteria > Bacteroidota > Bacteroidia > Bacteroidales > UBA4417 > UBA4417. The sequence goes on from JAKLFM010000015.1 coordinate 8,311, forward strand.
TGGCAGTTTGGCCATTTTCTCCACTTCTATGCTGGAGAAACCGAATTCTTCCACCACTTTTCCAAGAATCAGATATACACCCCTGCCTTTGAAAGGATGCTTTTTTAACGAGGGAGAGAAGTGCACGGTATCAAAAAACTCGCCTTCCGTATCGAAGAAAGTACCGAAGTTCATGATCTCGTCTTTGATGGTGCGCACATATTTTATCGTTACCAGCATCCCGACCATACGGACTTGCTTCCCAATGTTATCGTGCAGGTTACGGGCGTTGATCTCGCCACGGTATGCAGTTTGGAGTAACTGGAAATAGCTGAGTGTTACCGGGAAATCGAGTAATTCAATTTCATCAAAAGCATCTTCTTTATCGGAACGAACCAAAACGGGCAATTCGAACCGCCGTGCAGGTGTTGTAAACAATGCAGCTGTGGCTGGTGGTGGTGTATTCCTGCGAAGCAGGGTATGAACTTCCCATAGGAGTTGTTGTTTGCTTTTCCCCGTGAAGCGGAAAGCGTTAAGTCGGATAAGTATGATTGCTTGCTCAAGGCCAATAGCTACGCGGTTTGTAAAATCTTCGAGGCTTTGGAAATCGCCGCCCCGGTTGCGTTCTTCGATTATTGAATGAGCTACCTGGCTTTCGAGATTGGCAACATGTACAAATCCAAGCCATACTGTAATTCCCGTGACCGAAGTGGTGTATTGGCTGTGATTTACACAGGGCAGCTCGATTTCGGCGCCGCATCGCCGGGCTTCGTTTACATACACCCATGTGCGGTAGAAGCCGCCAAAGTTATTAATGACGGCAACCATGAACTCAATGGGGTAGTAAGCTTTGAGGTAAAGGCTCTGGTAGCTTTCAACGGCAAAAGAAGCCGAGTGCGCTTTTGAAAAGGAGTAACCTGCAAAAGATTCTATCTGCCGCCATACCTCTTTTATTATATCTTCTGGATGCCCGCGAGTCCGGCAATTGTCGAAGAATTTATCCACGATTTTTTGAAACTCAATCCTTGACCGGTACTTGCCACTCATGGCACGGCGCAGCACATCGGCATCAGCCAGGTCCATACCGGCAAAGTGATGGCATATTTTGAGCACATCTTCCTGGTACACCATCACGCCGTATGTTTCCCTTAGCTGCTCTCCCATAACGGGATGTATGTAACTGAATTTGTCAGGGTTGTGAAACCGCCAGATGTACTCTTTCATCATTCCCGAACGCGCCACGCCCGGACGTATAATGCTGCTGGCAGCCACCAGCGTTATGTAATTGTCGCATTTGAGTTTGCTCAGCAATCCGCGCATGGCCGGACTTTCGATATAAAAACAGCCAATGGTTTCGCTCACCCGCAGTTGCGATCGCACTTTTTCATCTTTTTTGAAATCCTGTACCCGGTGCACATCAACGGATATTCCCCGGTTCTGTTTGATTATGTCGGCACACTCCTTGATGTGTCCCAGCCCACGCTGGCTCAGTATGTCGAGCTTTTCGTAGCAAAGGTCTTCGGCCACATACATATCCCATTGTGTTGTGGGGAACGCCTTGGGCGGCATGTCGAGTGCTGTGTAGCAGGTTATCGGTTCTTCGGAAATGAGCACACCGCCAGCATGAATGCTGCGAATGTTAGGGAAATCGGTGAGACGAACGGCGAGGCTCCTGATGTGGTCAACAATCGGATTCTTATTGAGCGGGTTATTGGGTTCTTCAACCAGCACATCAATTTCTTCTTTGGGCAGACCGTAAACTTTGCCAAGTTCCCGCAGTGTGGATTTGCCTTTAAAAGTGGATGTTGCGCCAAGCAGGGCAGTATGTTCGCGGCCATAACGTTTGAAGATGTAATCGAAGACTTCGTCGCGGTCTTTCCAGGAATAATCAATGTCGAAATCAGGAGGAGTGCTGCGTTTGGGATTCATGAAGCGCTCGAAGTACAGGTCAAGTTCAATGGGATCAACATCGGTGATGCGCAGGCAATAGGCCACAATGCTGTTGGCGCCGCTGCCACGTCCCACATGGTAAAAGCCGCGACTCATGGTGTACCGGATAATGTCCCAGGTGATGAGGAAATAAGCCGAGAAACCCAACCGGTCAATGATTTCAAGTTCATGCTTTACCCTGCGCAGGGCTTCTTTGTCCTTTTTGCCATAGCGGTAATACAGTCCGTCCATGGTCAGTTTTTCGAGCAACAGCCTGTCATCATAAGCAGTTGCCGAGAACAACTTTTTGTTTTTTACTGTTTTGAAGTCGAATTCAATGGAGCATTCATCTAATAACTTGTTTGTATTGATCAGTATATCAGTGTAATAGCTATATACTTGCCGGATTTCAGCCGGCATGTGGAACATTTCGTCGGGGGCTGCCACCATTTCGGGTGTGAGCATACTGAGCACAATATTGTTGTCAATAGCGCGAAGGTTACGGTGCAGCTCGTAACCTTGCTCATTGATAAAGGTAACCGGGCACAAGGCTACAAGTTTTTCCTGCCGGTGGCGGTACTCCGACGACAGCAGCAGGCTTAACTCTGTTGGCCTGATGCCAGTGAACTCATTGTCGCGCAGAGCATTAACAGGCATTTTCCCGTAAGGGTAGATCACCACACAATGATTAAATACAGGCGGCCGGTCGGGGAGAGGAATGGATTCGATGTTGTGCCGGCTCAGGAAATCGTTCAGCTCCCTGAAACCTGCATTATTCTTTGCGATGCCGATATACAGAAGCTTATTCTCAATCCTGAACTCAATGCCAGCCACCGGTTTAATGCCCTTTTTGCCGCACTCTTTTACAAAATCAACAATGCCCATCGTATTATTGATGTCGGTGAGTGCCAACGCATCAATTCCTTGATCTGAAGCAATCTGCACCAACCGGTCAATGGGGAGTGTGCCGTATCGGAGGCTGTAATATGAATGGCAGTTGAGGTACATGGTACAGTGCCTGTATTCAGTGCTTGGTTTTCAATGCTGCTCCTTACTCTTGCTCTTTACTCCTGCAATCTACTCTTCTTCGTCACCTTCATCCATATTAATCCCCACGGCTCTCACCACTGCTTTACGCCCGTAGCGCAGGCGCATGCGGTCAACGGCCTGGTACAGGTTGATGAGTTCGGGCGTGTCGTCGAACATATCTATTTGCTGAGTTCCGGTGATGAGGTGGCTGAAACGCACGCCGATAAGCCTTATAAGCATACGGCGCTGGTAAACCTTGCGGAAAAGCTCCCTGGTAACAGGTATGAGCACATGGTCGAACGAAGTGTAGGGAATGCGCATCTGCATGGTGTGGGTGTCGAAGTTGGAATAGCGGATTTTCACCGTTACGCATGAGGTGAGTTTTTGCTTTTTGCGAAGCGAAAAGGCGATTTTCTCCACCATTTTCACCAGCAGGTCGTTGATCATGTGGATATCGATGGTATCCTGGTCGAAAGTGGTTTCGGTGCTGATACTTTTGCGTTCGGAGTATGGGATTACAGGGGTAGGATCAATCCCGTTGGCTTTTTTCCAGATCACCAGGCCGTTGACGCCCAGCACTTTTTCAACCATTTCGGGCGGTACACGGCTCAGTGTATCAATGGTAGCAATGCCCATGGAGCGCAGCAGCCGGAAGGTTTTGTCGCCGATGCCGGGTATTTTGCTGATTGAAAGCGGTGCCAGGAAGGGAATGACGCGGCTTTGGGGGATTTCGAGTTCGCCATTGGGCTTGGCCTGGCCGGTGGCGATTTTGCAAACGGTTTTGTTTACCGAAAGGCCGAACGAAATAGGGAGCCCTGTTTCGCTGATGATGCTTTGCCGCAATTCGTGCGTCCATTTCATGCAGCCGAAAAAGCGGTCCATACCGGTAATGTCGAGGTAATGCTCGTCGATACTGGCTTTTTCGTACACGGGCGCACGTTCGGCTATGATGGAAGTTACCGTATCGGAGTAACGGGTGTATTGTTCCATGTCGCCGCGTATTACAATGGCGTCGGGGCAAAGGATGCGTGCCATTTTCATAGGCATGGCCGAATGCACGCCGTAATGCCGCGCTTCGTAGCTGCAGCCTGCCACCACGCTGCGATCGGAAAAACCGCCTACAATCACCGGTTTGCCGATAAGGCCCGGGTTCGTCAGCCTTTCCACCGATACAAAAAATGTATCGAGGTCGAAATGTACAATGGTGCTTGACGATGGTAACATGGTTCATTGCGTTGTTTCCCGCAAAAGGTGCAGATGTTTTTTATGGATGATCTGCGCAATCAGCGGGAGCCTTTTATTGATTTTTTTTAAAAAAAATCTCCATTTTGTCTAACTGCCTCAAAATCGTATTATCTTTGATTAGAATTTAATCAAAAATCCGATTACAATTTAATCAAAATATTAATACTTACGACCAATGATTGAAAATTTTTTCGGACAGAACATAAAATTGCTGCGCAAAAGGCGTGGGCGCACGCAGGACGATGTTGCTACAGCGCTCGATATGAAACGCCCGACGCTGAGCGGTTACGAAAACGGCGTAGCCGAACCGGGGATAGAAGTGCTGATGGCTTTCTCCGGTTATTTTAACATTTCGGTAGATACTTTATTAAAACAGGAACTCTCGGCGTTGACTGAGAGCCAGTTATCGCAACTGGAACGGGGACTTGATGTATTCGTGAAAGGAAGCGCGCTGCGTGTGCTGGCAACAACGGTTGACAGTTCGAACCGCGAAAACATTGAACTTGTGCCACATAAGGCTTCGGCAGGTTACCGCACCGGTTTTGCCGATCCAGAGTTTATCCGTATGTTGCCGACGTTCCAGCTGCCCTTCCTGTCGGCCGAACGCAAATACCGTATGTTCCAGATCAGCGGTGATTCCATGCTCCCTATTCCCGATAAATCATGGATCACGGGCGAATTTATACAGGATTGGCAGAACCTGCGAAATGGCATGGCATATATCATCCTCACCATTGATGACGGCATTATGTTTAAAGTGGTCGAAAACTACATCGAAACCGAAGGCAGGCTTAAGCTACATTCATTAAATCCTTTGTATGAGCCTTACTTTGTTAATGTGAAAGATATTCGCGAAATATGGCGATTCGTGCATTATATAAGCGCTGAACTTCCCGAACCGAATCTGCCAAAGAATGAATTTGCCAGCTCACTCGCATCGCTCAAAAAGGAAGTAGCCGATATTAAAGCGCAAATAAAACAGGGAAAGTTGTTTGAGGATTCATAATGTAATGGTGGTTTCATTCAAGGAAATAGAGATGTTTTTATTTCTCACGATTAATATATTTTGATATCTTTTAAGATAGATATGTATTATATTTGTATATCAATACTAGCCGTTCCATATTTCAATGGCTATAGGTATCATAAGGTATGTAAAATAATTAAAATCAATAAGTTATGAAAAAACCATTACTTGTTGCCCTGTTTGTCACATTCACATTGGTGAGTTCCTCCCAATCAATGCTTTTTTACAATTTCCGGAATACACTTGATGAAACTAATGGGAAAGGACCAACGTTGAAAGTGCTTGGTAATGAGGGTGTTTATGTGACTGACACCCTTAGTGAAATCGGTGGAAGCGATAAAACGGTTTACCGCTTTGAAAAGAATAATGGATTCCAGTTTGATAATAAAGAAGCCGGAGGTTTTATTGGAGAATCCTATACGATTGAGTTATATTTTGTATTCGATGAACTTACAAGTTGGAAGCGGGTTGCTGACTGGAAGAAAAGGAAGAGTGACAATGGCGCCTATGTTTATTATGGCCAGCTTAACTTCTATCCCGAAATATACAGCGGTACGGCTCCTGTATTTGAAGGTGAATATACCTATTATGTGATCACGCGTGATGGTTTATCCGATGTTACAAAAGTATATACTGATGCCGAAGTGATGATTGAATTTACTGATTCTTATGATTATGCTGTAATTGATGCCGACAGCGTTTTAAACTTTTTTTATGATGATCTTGTTGTTCCAAACGAAGCATCATCCGGGGCTGTGGCTATGTTGAAACTTTATAATTATGTACTCGACTCAGCTACTATAAAAGACAACTGGGACGATATAGGCGGAACCGTTTTTGGCATTAACGAAAACAAATTGTCAATGGTGCCTGTCAGAGTTTTCCCGAATCCTGCAACTGATAATATCACAGTCGATCTGGCAAACATGGGCAATAAGGAAGATATTGAAATCAATGTGCTCAATAATGCCGGTACACAACTCTTTGCCACAAGAATCAACCGGGGGAACAAAACATACTCAATCCCGCTTAAGGGGTTCGCAAGTGGATTGTACCTGGTTAGAATAAATACCCCTTCAAGCTATACAAACGCTAAGTTTATTGTGAGATAGGCTCCTGTCTCTCTTTCGGCTCACCAGGAGAGAATGTTACCAGCATCGGGTTTATTGATCATTATCTGCCTGACCGTTTGCCGGTATTTCGTGTTGGCAATATACAGAGGATCATTTTCGGTTAATGATGTGATTAAATCAATGTCCTGTGCTGTCGATCTTGCTTCAATGCCGTTTAGTTTGAAATTCTCAGTATCGAATCCGTGCAACACCAGCATTATTTTTGTGAACTTGCTTGTGTAGTTTCCCAAAGGTTTTTCGATGATGATCTGATGTTTTCCCGGATTGAAACTGAACTTTTGCGTAATGAATTTCCCGCTCTCATTTTCAAATGATACGCCATCATCTTCATAATACACAAATTCTCCCGGTTCATTTCCGGCATATATATGCAGAAATAGTGTATCGGATGGCTGCTCGGATGTACTCTGGATAAGGCTCTGCATCGGTACGAAACTGCCGCCTTTAACAAATACGGGCAGTTTATCAAGCGGGCATTCAACCGAAACTTCCTGTCGCCCCTCGTACTGTTTACCGGTATAAAAGTCGTACCAGTTACCTTGCGGCAGGTACACTTTTGTCAAATCCTTTGTGCTTTCGACCGGTGCGACCAATAATGAAGGCCCAAACATGAACTGGTTCTGATAGACATAGTGCCAGGTTTTATCATCAAAAGTATTTGTTATGGACAGTGATCGGTTTACCGGAATTCCTTTTCCATGTGTTTCGTAAAATGCCGAATACAGGTAAGGTAAAAGCTTGTACCGCAGCGAAATGTAATTGCGCGAAATGGTTTCAACTTCTGCTCCGTACGACCATGGTTCAGACATATTGTAGTCAACATGTTTATGAACCCTGAAAAATGGTGTAAAGGCTCCGATACTTATCCAACGGGCAAACAATGAGCGGCTGGCATCACCGTTCATAAATCCGCCGACATCGGTTCCGCAGAAAGGCATACCTGTGATTCCCAGCGAATTAACAAGCCGGCAGCCAAGCAGCATGTGTTCCTCGCTGGTTGCATTATCGCCTGTCCAGATGGCTGTGTACCTTTGTGCTCCTGCGAAAGCGGCGCGGGTAAGAACAAGCGGACGTTTATTCATCAATTGCCGCACTCCTTCATACGTGCTACGAGCCATAAGCATTCCATAAACGTTTTTTCCTTCGCGGTATGAGGCGCCTCTTCCTTCCCAGTTAAAACGTACAATCGACGATGTTTTGCCGGCGCCCCACGAAGCAATCTCGTTCATATCGTTCCAAAATCCTGTAATTCCGATTCTAACATCGTCGTTAAACTTATCGCCCCACCATTTTCTTGCTTCGGGCATGGTGTAATCAGTGAAGTTGCACCACCCTGGCCAAACCTGCGCTGTATAGTTGGTTCCGTCAGGATACTTCAGAAACATGTTCTTTTGGATACCGTCTTCGTAAGGTGCATATCCTTTTTCGACCTTGATACCAGGGTCAATGATAACAGCGGTATGAATCCCCATATCCCTGAGATTGCTCACCATGCCGGAGGGATTCGGGAATCGTTCGGGATGCCATGTAAATACCTTATATGCATCCATATAATGTATGTCGAGGTAAAGCACGTCGAGCGGAATCTTTTTATTGCGGAAAGTGCGGGCAATATCCATCACCTGTGCTTCAGGGTAGTAACTCCACCGGCTTTGCTGGAATCCTAATCCCCACAAGGGTGGCATAGGTGCCCTGCCGGTCAGGTAGGTGTAGTTTTCAATAATCCTGGCAACAGAATTACCACCTATATAATAATAGTCCATTTCACCGGCATCAGCTCCAAAGGATGAATAACGGTCGTTTGAAGCACCGAAATTAAAGTAACTTTTATGCGTGTTGTCAAAATAAATACCATATGCAACATTATGATGAATGCCGATATAGAAGGGGAACGAAGCATATATGGGATCATGGTTTACGTTATAGCCTGGAACATCGGAATTCCAGTTCGTATATCCTTCACCACGCCGGTCAAGGTTGCCGGTTTTTTCGCCAAGGCCGATGAATTTCTCGCCTTCCTGCAGTCTTTTAAACGTAGTGACTTCCTCGCCAACCCAAGTCGTTCCGAAAGTATCATCTTCGTTAATCACTGTTTTGCCGTCATGCGAAATGAGCTTAAACCTCACAGGATCAGTGTTTACCTGAAGCCGTAACGAATCGGTTATTACCAATACCTGCCCCTCGGTTTCCAGTATATTTACCTTACAATCAACAGGCTTACCAACAACCGCATACGAAAAATCTGCAGCTGGGGTTTTCTTACTGATGCTGATGCGAAAAATTTCCGGAGAATAAACAATGACCCGGGCAACGCCATTGGTGGTTTCGAGCGTGAGGGAATTTTTACCTTTAGTGAGTTTCTTCAACTCTCCCAGGCTGTTATCGGGGTATTGCTGTGCATTGGTTACGGTAGCCATAATACAGAATGTAACAATGAGAATGAGCTTTTTCATAGTTCCTGATATTCATTGCAAAATAACGAAATATGGGAACAATATCCACAGTTGCGATATCACTGAATGAAAATGAAGTTGTCGCCTGCATATGCATTTTTCCTATCTTTCAAGCCTGAACCTAAAGTCTTATGTTATGTTTCTGAAATTCTTCAATACACTCATTCTGAGTCTTATAGCAGTATTTTCCTTTTCGCAGCCCGGAGGAATGCAACTAAACTGGTCGGCTGACGGCAATAGCTACACTTCGATGGAGAGAGGCAGGATTGTTCAAACTCAGCTACCGTCGATGGTAAAAACAACACTCGTTAATCTTGACCCGCTTTTTCCTGAAAATGCACCTGTAAGCCGCATAGTTGACGGGTTTGAATTTTCAGCCAAAAAGCCCCTGGTCCTTTTCACTGTGAATACCGAGACCCTCTATCATAAAACAACCGGTGAGGTTTGGGTGTATGACACAGTTGCAAAAACACTTACCCAATTAGGAAAAGGATTGAGAAGCGATGGATTGATGTACGCTAAGTTTTCGCCTGATGGCAGCAATGTTGCTTATGTTTACCAGGATAAAAGCGGAGGCAAAGTTGTGTATAATCTTTATGTTGAGGATGTTGTTAATCACAGGGTGAAAGCTCTTACTATCGATACACGCGACCGGGTGATCAATGGTACCTTCGACTGGGTGTATGCCGAGGAACTTTCGTGCCTTGATGGTTTCAGGTGGAGCCCTGACGGATCAAAAATTGCCTATTGGAACATTGATGCGTCAAAAGTCCGCAATTACCTGATGCTCAACACTACCGACTCAACATATTCGTTTACTGTCCCGGTTGAATACCCTAAGGTTGGTGAAGACCCTTCGCCTGCAAAAATCGGCGTTGTTGACATAAAGAATGGCAAAACCCGTTGGATGAATATTCCCGGTGACCGGCGGCAAAACTACCTTACCCGCATGGAATGGGCTGCAAACGATGCACTTATTATACAGCAGCTTACAAGGAAGCAGAATGTATCTAACCTTTATATTGCCAATACTCTGGATGGTGCCTGCAAACGTATCAGTACTGAAACCGATCCTGCCTGGATTGATGTTGAATCGGCATGGAATGGCGGTGACAATGCAGGATGGAACTGGATCGAAAATCACCAGGCCTTCATTTGGGCAAGTGAAAAGGATGGTTGGCGCCATTTGTACAGGATCGGTCTTGACGGCAAAGAAACCCTTCTGACCGATTTTGCCGCCGATGTTATTAAACTAAACCTCATCGATGAAGCCAACGGGATCATCTATTTTTCGGCTTCACCCGAAAATCACACACAGCAGTATCTTTATTCAGTTCCTTTGTCAGGGGGCAAACCAAAATGTTTAACTCCTCCAGGACTTCAGGGAACGCACACTTATGTGATATCTGCCAATGGCAAATGGGCAAGACACTCCTTTAATTCCTATAAATACTTACCTGCATCAGAGTGGATTTCATTACCGGCTCATTCCCCGCTTATTGAGGCCAGGTCTGTGGCAGCAAACCTGAAAGAAAACCCGTTGGCCAAACAAATAGAAGTATTTCAGGTTACCACCGAAGACGGAGTTACACTCGATGGCTGGATGGTAAAACCAGCTGATTTTGATTCCACAAAAAAATATCCGGTGATCTTTTATGTTTACGGCGAGCCTGCCTCTTCCACTGTTCTCGATAACGCATATATCGGCAGGAGTTCGGTTTTCGGTGAGAAGATTTTTGATAAAGGTTATCTGTACGTGTCTGTTGATAATCGCGGAACTCCCATGCCGCGAGGCCGTGAATGGCGTAAAGCGATTTACCGCAACATCGGTATTCAAAACATCCGTGACCTTGCGCTCGGAGCAAAGGAAGTGCTCAAACGTTCCTACTGCGATACAAGCCGTGTTGCAGTTAACGGCTGGAGTGGCGGTGGATCATCCACACTTAATCTTATGTTCCAGTATCCTGAAATATTTCAAACCGGAGTATCGGTTGCTTCGGTTGCAAACCAGCTGGCATACGACAACACCTACCAGGAACGTTATATGGGAGTGCCCTGGGAAACCCGTGACGATTTCCTCAAAGGATCGCCGTACACCCACGCCCGGGGATTGAAGGGCAACTTGTTATACATACATGGAACAGGTGATGACAATGTTCATTATGCCAATGCCGAAAAGCTGATCAATGAGTTGGTCAAATATAACAAGCCATTCCAGTTGATGTTGTATCCTATGCGTTCGCATGGAATTTGGGAAGGTGAAGGAACCCGCGAGCATCTGAAAACTACCTGCCTGAAATTCCTCCTCGAAAATTGTCCTCCGGGTGCAAGGTAATCAGGTATGTTCGTACTTACTATCTGAAAATCAGCATGTATTGCAAAGTACATGAATCTCCAAATATGGATGTTTTCCTTACATTTATGAAAAGGTGGAGGAATCTATTCGTCCTGATTGTAATGGTTGTTCTGACTCCAGGAATATTTGCACAGAACAACAGGTTTGGATTGCCCGGTATTACAAATTACTCACGATCCGACTACAAAGCCGGGACCCAAAACTGGGCGATTGCACAAGCTGCCGATGGACGCATGTTTTTTGCCAACAATGATGGCCTGATCGAATTTGATGGTGAGCATTGGGATAGCTATCGCGATATGGAGCTCATTTACAGGTCGATATGTTTTGATGGCGACAGGGTGTATGTTGGTGCATACAATAAATTTGGTTATTATGAACCCGATCAAAGAGGCGTGCTGAAATTTCATTCGCTGGTTCCGCTTATCAAGGGCCGCATCAACGATTTCGACGAAATATGGCGTATTCATAAAACGAACACCGGAATTGCCTTCCAGTCTTTCAGGGCTATTTTTCTGTTTGATGGAAAAAAAATCAATATCGTTTACCCGAGGTCAAAGTTTCATTTCTCGTATTACGTGAATGGAATACTTTGGGTTTATGATGAAGTGCAGGGTTTGATGCAATTACGTGAAGGGAAAGTACGCCAGATACCTCATGGAAATTTCTTTAGTGGTACCGAGATATGGTCGCTGCTGCCGCTCAATGATGACGAAGTAATCATTGGAACAGCCAAGAAAGGATTATTCAAATATGACGGACAAAAAGCTGTTGCCTGGAACAAGCCGGTGAATGATTTGCTTAAAAAGTACCAGATATTTTCAGGTATAACGGTAGGAAGCAACTATCTGGCATTTGGCACAATCCAGAATGGTTTGATTGTTGCCGATACGACAGGGAGGATTATTCTTGAGCTTAATAAGGAACGCGGGATACTCAATAACACAGTGTTATGCCTCAATGCCGATAACCAGGGCGATATTTGGCTGGGCCTTGATAATGGCATTTCGGTGGTGCACTTCAATTCGCCTCATACCTATATTCAAAACTATTTCGATATCGGGTCGGGATATGCCTCTGCACTTTTTAATGGCAAACTTTACCTGGGCACGAATCAGGGTTTGTTCTATATCAACTGGCAGGACTTTATAAATCCGTTAAAGCGAAAGTCTGATTTTCACCTTATTGAAGGTACCGAAGGCCAGGTTTGGAGCCTTGCAATCATTGACAATACACTTATTTGCGGACATAATTTTGGGGTTTTTCAAATAGTTGGGGACGAAGCAGTTAGAATTTCTCCGATGAGCGGAGGGTGGAATGTTTTGAAGATCAACTTTAAACAACCTTTGCTTCTGGTAGGACATTATTCAGGTATCTCGGTTCTCGAAAAGAGTGGAGCAATTTGGAAATACCGCAATGAGCTGGAAGGCTTCGATCAATCATCGCACTATTTTGCTCAAGATGCGAAGGGCGATGTCTGGATAAGTCATGGATACAAAGGAGTATTCAGGTTAAAACCTGATGCTGACTGGAAAGCTGTGCAAAAACTTGATTACTACGGCGTTAAAGAAGGTTTACCTTCCGAAACAGGTAACAATCTTTTTAAACTTCAATCAGGTATTGAAATAACCACACGTGACGGCATCTATCATTATAATGCAGCCAGAAATATGTTTGAGCCTGATAACCAGTTCAGGAAACTCTTACCAAATCTTAAGCTTATTGATTATTTGCAGCAGGATATAAGCGGAAACATTTGGTATTATGATCATCAGCAGCCGGGCGTTTTGCGTGTACAGGAGGACGGCACCCTCAAAAATATAACGGCGCCTTTCATCGAGTTAAAAGGACAGGTTATTCCGGCATACGGGCACATCAATGTACTCGACAACAATAATGTGATCATCGGCATCGAAGGTGGTTTTGTGCATTACCTCTCCGGTCAGTACAAAAACTATGATCTTCTGCCGGTGCTCCACATCAGCGACCTGCACTCAGGCGATACTTCAGAAGGACACTATAAATTCAGCAGTACAATCAAGAAGCAGTTGGTTGTGCCAAAATTCAGGTATGCCGGTAACAGGATACTTATTTCTTATGCCGGGAGTCTTTATTCGGAAAAGGGAATAAGCTACAGGTATAAACTTGTTGGATTTGACCATGATTGGTCGCCATGGTCGGAGCAAAACAGCAAGGAATACACAAATCTGAGCAACGGAGATTATACTTTCATGCTTCAGGCGCAAACGGCAAACGGCAAAGAAACAGGTGCTTTGCTCTATAAATTCAGTATCCTGCCTCCATGGTATCTCACGCCACTTGCCTGGATTATTTACATTGTGCTGCTCGCTTTTTGTGCAGCATTGGCATACATGCTCATCTCTCGCCGGCTCAACAAAAGATTGCAAAAACAAAAAATAGAGGAAAAGGATAAATTCAAACAACGAGAGCAGGAATTAAAGGAAAATGCGCTGATTTCGGAAAAAGAGATGATACGGCTGCGCAACGAAGCGCTGAATATGGAAATGATTCACAAAGAGAAGGAGCTGGCAAACTCCACTATGATGATAATTCAAAAGAACGAGATACTCACCCGGCTGCGCAACGACCTCAACAAAATAAAAAATTCGCTTAATGATGAACCACTGCGCAACGAGATGAGTTCGACAATAAAACGTATCGGCAGGGAATTAGACAACCAGAAGCAGTGGCAGGTTTTCAATACGCATGTTGAGCAGGTTCACGAAGTTCTGTTTAAAAAGCTGATTGACAAATATCCTGATCTTACTCCCAGGGAACTGAGTTTGTGTGCCTACCTTCGGATGAATATTTCGAGTAAAGAGATCGCTGCCTTAATGAATATCAGCACCCGCGGCGTGGAAATCAGCCGTTACAGGATCAGGAAAAAGCTTGGTCTTGGGCGCGACGAAAATCTTACCGATTTTATGCTTAAGCTCTGAAGGTTTCTTAACAGGGATTAATAAGTTTTGATCAGAATCTATTCTGGTTTTTGGAAATGGGCGCTTTCAACCCGATCAGCCTTTAAGTTCGATTGCTGTATGATTTGATGAATTCATGTGAATTATATAAATGATTTAAAAAACTATAAATCAATTTAATAAAGTAATTTCTATATAAGATTGATGTATTCATGATGTATAAGAAATGGATTGGGTGCTGAAAAATTGATGTACATTTACGGAGTTAAAATACTGATTACTGCCATATTTTTACCGTCTCGTTCTTTTCATACTGCCAATCTTATCCAAACTACTTTGATATTTGATTGTTAAAAACATATCAGTAAATAAATTTCTTCGCAGGAGTTAATCAAATCAAATATTCTTTAGTACTTTTAGGAGTGAATTACTGACCGATTAATCCATATTAACCCTAACAAAAATCAACAAACTATGAAACATCTGCTTAAAATTGGTATGGCAATGCTCGTCCTCTTTACCGTTGCCCAATCCATGTCATGCAAAGAGGACAAAGTGCCCGAAGTAATAGCAAGCTTCACTTTTGCTGTTGATGCCGACAATTACAAACTTGTGACCTTCACTAACCAGTCGCAAAATTTCTCGGCACTTTCATGGGATTTTGGCGATGGCGCTACTTCAACCGAAGCCAATCCTACACACACCTATACTGCTGTCGGTACTTACACGGTGAAGCTGACTGCCACTAACGAAGATGGCAGCGGTACCGATATGTATTCGGATGTTGTAACCATTGCTGACCCGAATGCCGAACTCACCAAGCTGGTTGGCGAAGGCAATGATGGTAAAACATGGAAACTCCTGCGCGATGTATCTGGCGGAGTATATCCTCTCGAAGTTGGTCCAGTCGATCATTCATCCATCTGGTGGGCAATGGGCAAAGACAACGATGAACTGGCCAACCGTCCCTGTATGCTGAATGACGAATTTACATTTAAGCGCGACAAAACCCTCACCATCAACATGAACGGTGACTACTGGGCAGAAGGTGGCGTTTTCAAGACTGCCAACGTCTGCGCTTCAACGTCCGATCCTATGATCGGTGTCGATCCTCTGAACGAAGACTGCTCTGCCTGGGGTGGTGGTACACATCATTTCCGCCTCGACCTTGGCGCTACCAAAAAACTTACCGCTATCGGTAAAGGTGCTTTCATAGGGTTCCTTAAAGCCACCACCGATTGTGAAGTAATGAAGCTTACCCCCATGGTTCAGGATTCGGTTACCTATGATGTGGTTAGCTTATATGACGGTGTAGTTGACACATTAATTGTTCAGGTTCATTATAAGTTTGATCCTAATGATGCTGATCCCGGCGGATACTGGAGATTTGTGCTTGTTCATTACGACAACCCTGCCGATGAACCCCCACTTCCCGGAAACAAACCCTCAGTTAATTTCTCGCTTTCATGGAGCGGAAGAACTGTAACCTGCACCAATACCTCAACCGGAGCTGATTCATATCTCTGGGATTGGGGTAATGGCGAAACTTCAACCGCAGCCAGCCCAACCTATACATATCCTGCCGGTGGCGTTTATACTATCACGCTTACAGCAACCAATTTGAATGGAAGTGCCTCAGCATCTACAGTTGCTTTTGTTACTGACGTTGAAATTACAGATGCCTTATTACAGGGAGGTTCATGGAAGGTACCAGCAAAAGATATGCGGGTATTCTGTGGCGGCGGAATGGGATTGTCCAACTGGTGGCCATGCCCGAAAGCCAATCTTGACGGAACAAACGCTGGAACAACTGATGACTGGTCGTGCATTACTGACGATGAATTCATCTTTAGTGCAGGTGGAGTGTACGAGTATAAGACCAACGGAGCAACCCGCAACGACGGTTGGTGGGGCGATCCGCACGGATGTATTGATGATGCCGCTATTGCTGCCAGTGCTAATTATGGACCTGCATTTGGAAGTGGTATTCACTCCTATGCATTCACTCCTCCGGCAGGTGGCAACAGGGGAATCATCGTGCTCACCAACGGTGCTACCGGTGCTGCATTCCTTGGATTTGTCAAAGGATATTACGGCGGTGAAAACACTGACAGTGCCAATCCTCCTAACGGTGGAAGCGCCACCAATCAATATGAAGTTATGGGTTATGCCAACGACGGCAGCATCGAATACCTCTTTGTTACTGTTGATATCAGCGGTGGTCACGATGGCAGTGCCTCATGGTCAACCATTCTTGAAAGGTCGAGCAAGTAACTCTTCTTGCTGATCAGTTAGACCAAGAGTGAGCATTATAGCTCACTCTTGGTTTATTACCTTGTAATCTTGCTCTGCAATCTGGTAGCTCAGCCTGCCAGGCTTCTTACCTACATCGGGCAATAAGATTTGTTAGTTATTTCTTAAAATACTGAATATGAGAAGATTGTTTACTATACTCATAGCTACGGCTTTAACCTTATCCGTCGTAGCACAAAACAGGAATATCACAGGTAAAGTCTCAGATGCAGCAGGTATGGGTATTCCTGGTGTTACCGTGCAATTGATGGGAACCACACAGGGTACAACTACTGACCTCGACGGGAAATACCAGATCACCATGAGGGAAGGCACGCTCAAATTCAGCTATATAGGTTTTGTTCCGCAGGAGGTAGTCGTAACAAACCAAACCATCATCAACATCGTGCTTCTTGAACAGATACAGGCACTCGATGAAGTGGTGGTGGTCGGATATGGTACCCAGAAGAAAAAAGACCTTACCACCGCAGTTTCTACTGTTAGTGAAAAAGAAATTGCTGCAAGGCCAATTGTATCGGCCACCCAGGCTCTGCAGGGAAAAGCCGCCGGGGTGCAGGTCGTATCGCCGTCAGGCAAACCGGGTGCAGCATTATCGGTAAGGGTCCGTGGCGCAACCTCAGTGCTTGCCGGCAACGAACCGCTTTATGTGGTTGACGGGGTGCCTACGACTGATATCAAAGGCCTCAACCCCAACGATATAGCCACAATGAGTGTATTGAAAGATGCCTCATCATCAGCTATTTACGGTGCCAGGGCTGCGAATGGCGTAGTGCTGATAACAACGAAAAGGGGTGCTGAAAATGAACCAGTTGTTTCGTTCAATACCTATTTCGGCGCCTCGCGTTTACGCAAAACCATCGACGTACTCACCACAAAACAATACCGCGAACTGATAGATGAAATTTCACCCGGCAGCCTCGATCCAACCGCTACAGGTTATACCGACTGGAGTAAAGAAACCTTTGGCACCGGATTCAACCAGTCCTACCAGTTGTCAGTTTCGGGTGGTACAAGTAAGTCGAAATACTTTGTTTCCTCAGGATATTTAAGTGAGCAGGGCATTGTGAAACCCGCCCGTTTCGACCGCTATTCGGTGAGGATTAACCTTGATAATGAGGTAAGGTCGTGGCTGAAAATCGGGACAAGTATCAATGTGTTGAGAATCAACACAAAAGATACACCCGACAATGCCAGTTCAGGCAGGGGAGGGGTAATTATGAGTGCACTAAATACTCCTCCATTTCTTCATGTATATAAAGGTGAAGGACAAGCAGGATTTGAACTGACTGATAAAACCTGGTACGACCCGAATCCTTTCCAGCCATCATGGGAAAACCCCATAGCATACATGGAAGGGCCTGACCAGGAATCGATCGATAACCAGCTGTTTGGCAACATCAGTGCTGAAGCAAAAATTATTGAAGGATTGTACCTTAAATCGCGTTTTGGAGTTGACATAAACAGTCACCAATGGGACTATTATCTCGACCCGTTCCGTACCAATTACGGCCGCAAACAAAACGGGATCGGTCAGTCCGATAAAAGCAATTCCAATACCTGGCTCTGGGAAAATACCCTCGATTATGCCAAAAAGTTCGGCGTTCATAACCTTACGGGGCTTATCGGCAGCAGTATCCAGAAACATACCTGGAATGATTCTTTCATCTGGGGAAATGATTATCCTGCCAATACTTCTATAAAGACATTAAATGCAGCCAACATTGTTGAAGCCAATACCACAATTACCGATTGGGCGCTTGCATCATTCTTTGGCCGGGCGACCTACGATTACAACAGCAAATATTACTTAACGATGAGTGTTCGTCGCGACGGGTCATCAAAACTGGCCCACCACTGGGGCACCATGCCTTCATTTTCTGCCGGATGGCGCATTTCATCCGAAGAATTTATGAAAGGCCTCACCTTTATCGATGACCTGAAACTGCGCGGAGGCTGGGGTTTGAATGGTAACCAGGAAGGCATTTCGGAATACGTTCGCTACGGACTGGTAAGTTACTACAGAAGAACCCCTACAAACCCGCTTTCAGGGCCTTCGCAGGCAAAGACAACCTACGGCAATCCTGACCTTAAATGGGAAACCACCGCACAAACCAATATTGGGATTGACCTTACGATGTTCAACGGGAGGTTAACCATAAATATTGATGCATATAGTAAAAAAACACGAGATGTTCTTCTGAATGTGATGTTACCATCAACAGCCACCCTCACTACAATTCAGACTAATGCCGGTAAAATTGAGAACAAAGGCATTGAGTTTAACATCAGTTCGATCAATATGGATAAGGTAATTAAATGGTCAACTGATTTCAACATGTCGTTCAACCGGAACAAGGTCACCGATCTTAAATTTCCTGGACCTTACATGTACGGAAAAATTTATAGCAACGGTGCAGAAGTAGCTATTGTTGATATCGGGCTCCCGTTAGGTTCATTTTTAGGTTATATATCCGAAGGTGTTGATCCTGCAACGGGCGACCTTATTTATAAGGATGTAAATGAGAACTCCATTTTTGATGCACGCGACAGAGTTGTGATGGGTGATGGACAACCCGATTTTACGTTTGGCCTGACCAATAACCTGTCATACAGAAGGTTCGATTTCAATGTGTTTTTCCAGGGTAGCTATGGCAACGATATTTTCAACGCCACACGCATTGACCTCGAAGGCATGTTCGATACCAAGAATCAATCGGTTGCCGTTTTACGCCGCTGGACTCCTGACAATACCGATACCGACATTCCACGTGCCATTGGCGGAGGCAATGTTGATAATGTGCAAAACTCGTCACGGTTTATTGAAGACGGCTCATATGTTAGATTAAAATCAGCAACACTTTCCTACAAAGCCATTGACCATAGCCAGAAAATCAAGGCGATTGAGCTGCTGACGGTTTATATCACCGGGCAAAATCTTCTTACGCTGACTAATTACAGTGGTTTTGATCCCGAAGTAAATGCTTTCGGCAACAGTTCCACCGAGTTGGGAATTGATTATGGTACATACCCGCAAGCCAGGTCGGTTATTGTTGGTTTAAATGTTAACTTTTAAAAAGCTGCTCCCATGAAAAAAATTATAAAACTCCTGTTCGTAGTGCTGCTGGTACTATCATTTTCTTCCTGCGAGAAGTTTCTTGACCTTAAACCTCATTCACAAGGCATCGCTGTTGATATTGAGTCAACTGATTCGGTGCTCTATAAATCAGCCGACGAAGTGGAAGCTGCATTAGCAGGCGTTTACGGCGATTTCAGGAATGAGTATTTTGAGCTGGACTACTTTGTAAACGGTGATGCGCAAAGCGATGATGCCTATGCCGGGGCTGATAACCCAGCGAATTTTCAGATCGACGATTACAAAATCAATGCAATCAACAGTAATGTCAGTCGCGACTGGGCGTATTTGTACGGTACTATCGGGAGGGCAAACACTGTTATAAACAATGTTGATGCTGTTACCGATCCGGTGCTTACCGATGCCAGGAAAAAGGAAATTAAAGGTGAAGCCTCCTTCATCAGGGCGTTTATGTACTTCGAACTGGTTCGTTTATGGGGTGATGTGCCCTTGCAGTTAACCGAAGTTAAGACCATCAGCGCTGCCAACCTTGAGGAAATTTACCCGATTCTTTTCCCGGCAAGAGCCACTGTAGCAGAGGTTTACACACAAATAATTGCTGATCTCGAACTGGCACGTTCCAGTGTAAAAACGGTGGCTGCCAATAAGGGATATGTTACCAAAGGCGCTGTGAACACGCTGCTGGCAAAGGTTTATGCCACCATTGAGCCACACGACTGGAACAAAGTCCTTGGTTACTGCAACGATGTGATTGCCGGCGGATATTCGCTGTTACCCGAATACGATATGCTTTGGGATAACAATCACGAAAACTCCGCAGAATCGATCTTCGAAATCAACTACGATGGTACAAGTTCGTCAGGAAACTGGGGCGCAAGTATGTTCATGGGGATGGACTGGAAAAAGTTCAACATCCCATCGAATGATCTGGTCAGAGCCTTTGACCAGGAAAACGATGTTATACGTAAGAACTCATCCATCACCTGGCTTGATGTCACCGGTAAATGGTCGGATATACACTGGCCACAGACGAATTACCCGTTCGTAAACAAATACAGGATTTACACTTCGCCAAGCCCTCAGAACTATATTTTTTACCGCCTTGCCGATGTACTGTTGCTCAAAGCCGAAGCACTGAATGAAACCGGCGATGTGGCCGGTGCAGCAGCATTGGTGAACCAGGTAAGGGCACGGGTAAACCTTGCACCGACAACAGCCTCAACACAGGATGCCATGAGACTTGCCATTGAGAAGGAACGCAGGCTTGAACTCGCTTTCGAAGGCCACCGTTGGTACGACCTGAAGCGCACCGGCAGGGCCATCGCAGTGATCAATGCTGCAACCGGTGTCGGGGGCGAACCTTTGGGTTATCAATTGACAGAGAACAGGTTATTCTGGCCCATACCGCAGGCCGAACTCGATAAAAACTCAAAACTCACTCAAAACGCTGGATATTAAGCATAAGCACACAAATTTTTAATCACCTAAGTTGCGAGAAACAGGAGCTGCATTTGAATCTAAACGCCAGGCGCTGTTCACAGGCGGTTCCTGCTTCTTTCATCACATGTAACCTGGTGTTAACCTGCAAAATTTTTTAGCTGCGACAAAAAGCCCTTTATGAAGCTCATCAGTCAAACATGCTGTTTTACTTTCTTATTGCTGATTCTAATCATAGGGTCATCGTTCCAGGGATGTGATAAGAACGACACTCCTGATCCTGAAGGGCCCGATACTGTAGCAGCATCCAAAGCCAATGTTTGGCTTACCCGTGGCGATAAACTGGCGCTGCTTCAGCAGCAGGGCGACCTTGTTATTAAACCTGTGGTTTATTCCAACTGGCCGGTTATCAATATTGATACAACTGTTGCATACCAGGCAATGGAAGGCTTCGGGGCTGCACTTACAGGTTCCTCAGCTTACCTGATAAACAAAAAACTCACTTCGGCGGGAAGAAAAGATCTGCTCGAAGATCTTTTCGATACGGTTTCAGGAATTGGTATCTCTTATCTGCGGCTTACAATGGGTGCATCAGACTTTTCACTTTCTGATTTTACTTACGACGATGTAACTTCCGGTAGCAGCGATTTCAACCTCGATAATTTTTCGCTGAATCGTGACCTTGAGGATGTTGTGCCTGTAATGAAGGAGATAGCAAGCCTTTCGCCCCGGATTCGACTGATGGGTACCCCGTGGAGCCCGCCGGCATGGATGAAAACCAACGGCAGCCTCAAAGGAGGGAAATTACGAACCGACTGCTATGGCGTGTATGCCGATTATTTCGTGAGATACATACAGGCGATGGAATCGCAGGGTATCAGCATTGCCTCGGTGACCCCGCAAAATGAACCACTTTATTACACCGCTAACTACCCATGTATGGAAATGCAGTCCGGAGAGCAGGCCGAATTTATCAGGAATCACCTGGGACCCAAGTTTGCAGCAAACAGCATTCTTACGAAAATCATCATATACGACCATAACTGGGACAATACAAACTATGCCATTTCAATACTAAACGATGCCGCTGCGCGGCAATATATAGCGGGTTCGGCCTTTCATGCCTATGCCGGCGATGTTTCGGCAATGGGGATTGTGCACAATGCCCATCCTGATAAAGAC
The DNA here is from genome assembly GCA_022711175.1 of Bacteroidota bacterium. Lineage (GTDB taxonomy): Bacteria > Bacteroidota > Bacteroidia > Bacteroidales > UBA4417 > UBA4417. The sequence continues at coordinate 30,427 of JAKLFM010000015.1, forward strand.
CTCTATTTCACTGAAATATCAGGAGGCGCATGGGCAACTGATTTTGCCTCAAACTTAGTGTGGAATGTTCAGAACATCTTTATAGGTACAGCTAAAAACTGGTCGCGATCGGCTTTGCTCTGGAACCTGGCACTCGATCAAAATTACGGACCGCAAAATGGAGGCTGTAATAACTGCAGGGGAGTTGTCACAATCAATTCAGCAACCGGGCAGGTTACCCGCAACGAGGAATACTATGCCATTGCCCACTTTTCAAAATTTGTGAGGCCGGGAGCAGTGCGAATATCCTCGCCTGTGCCCGGCACACTTACGAATATCGTGGCTGTCGCATTTCTCAATCCTGATGGTTCCAAAGCCCTCATAGCCTGCAATATAGGAGCCGAAGCGAGAACCTTCGCCCTGTCGCAGGGCAAAAATAATGTGGCCTATACACTGCCTGGACAATCAGTTGCCACAATTACATGGCCGTAAAAAAGAAACTCAAAACTTTAAACTTCAAGCTTCAAACTTCAAACTTCAAACTTGAAACCTGAAACTTGAAACTTCAAACTTCAAACTTCAAACTTCAAACTTCAAACTAGCAAAATACAACTAACCAATAATTATTCAAACAAATCAACAACACAATGACAAGAACTCATTATCATTATCCACCCTTATCCGGGATCATGAGAAGAGCCATTCTTCTCGCATTTCTGGTCATAGGATCATTTTCGTTGTATGCTCAAAAAACATACACGTACAGCGGCAAAGTGATTGATGCCGACGGCGCTACAATTCCGGGCGTTAACGTAGTTGTGAAAGGCACTACCAATGGTACTTCGACCGATTTAGACGGTGCCTATAAAATCACAAGTACCAGGCCCACGGAAACTCTCGTTTTCTCGATGGTTGGTTCAGAAACACAGGAGATTCAGGCGATTCCTGATGTTCCGCTTACCGTGAAACTGGAAAGTAAAACTATCGGGCTTTCGGAACTCGTTGTTATCGGTTATGGAACGCAAAAAAAGAGCGTTGTGACCGGAGCCATTACAAGCGTTAAATCCAAAGACCTCGAAAATTCACCCATCACCCGTGTAGAGCAAGCTCTGCAGGGAAGAACTTCTGGTATGACTATCACCTCCAGTTCGGGCCAGCCGGGAGCTTCGTCAACGGTAAGGGTGCGTGGTACAACCTCCATTGGCAACAGCGACCCGTTGTACGTTGTGGATGGTATGATTGTAGATGTTGGCGGTATTGATTACCTTAATGCAGCTGACATCGAATCCATTGAAGTACTCAAAGATGCTGCATCTGCTGCAATTTATGGAACACGTGCCGCCAGCGGTGTAATCCTTATTACTACCAAGAAAGGCAAAGCCGGTAAAATGCAGGTCAATTATAATGCATATTTCGGGACCCAGGCACCTGCAAAGAAACTCGATTTGTGCAACGCAGCGGAATATGCCATGCTGAGGAACGAAGCCCTGGTAAACGCAGGTCAGAAACCATACTTTTCTGATCCTGAATCACTTGGAGAAGGCACCGACTGGCAGGATGCCATTTTCAACAAAAACGCAGGCATTCAGAACCATGAGCTAAGTATAAGCGGTGGCAACGACAAATCAACCTATTATTTTTCATTGGGTTACCTTGACCAGGAAGGCGTCGTTTTGTCATCCATCTCCAATTACAACAGGCTCAATGTTCGTTTAAACTCTTCTCACAAGGTGAACAAATGGCTGAATTTTGGCAACAACATTGGCTATTCGCACATCAAAAGCCAGGGATCGCTCAATACCAACAGTGAATATGGCGGCCCTCTGGCATCGGCTGTTAACCTTGATCCCACTACTCCCATTTATATGACCGACGAGTATTGGTTAAGTCGCAGGCCTTATACCACAAAGCCTGTTGTTATGAGTGCTGATGGCTTATACTATAGTGTTGATACTATTGTGCAGCAGGAAATGACCAACCCGCTGGCTTATGAACAGACCGTACAGGGTAACTACGGATGGTCGGATAATATTGTCGGAAACATCTTTGCCGAAGTAGAACCAATTAAAGGCCTGAAAATTAAATCTGACTTTGGTGCGAAAATGTCCTACTGGGGTGATAAAAGCTTCACCCCGATTTATCATTTAACTTCTACTTCCGAACGAAGCCACACTTCATTTTATGTATCGAGCAGTAAAGGATTTTTGTGGAATTGGGAAAACACTGCTTCATATGCTAAGAGTTTCGGTAAGCATAACTTCACTGCACTCCTTGGTACCAGTGCCTTTGTGGCATCTTCATCGGGTATGAATGTAGCCTATAGTAACGTACCGGCTTCAACTTTCGAAGAAGCTACAATGAACGACGGCAATAGTCTTGCACCGGAAGATAAGTTAGGAGGAGCCTGGGAATCCAATCTTCATAAGGTGGCTTCAATGTTTGCTCGTCTGACCTATAATTACAGCGAAAAATACCTGTTTACCGGTATTGTACGTCGCGACGGTTCCACCAGATTTGGCCAGAACTACAAATTTGGCTATTTCCCATCGGCATCTGTTGGATGGGTTACTTCTGCCGAAAACTTCTGGCCCGAAAATAAAGTGGTTACTTTCTTCAAACTCAGGGCTTCGTATGGTATTGTAGGTAATGACAACATCAGTGATTTTGCTTACCTGTCGTTAGTAAGTCCCGGTCGTAATTATACTTTTGGTGATGATGTAGTGATTATCGGGTCAAGTCCCGAAGCTCCTGCTAATCCTGATTTGCGCTGGGAAGAAACAAGCCAGGCCAATGTGGGTTTTGAGGCATCGCTCTTTGAGAATTTTTCAGTTGTGTTTGACCTCTATAACAAAAACACCACGGGTATGCTTGCCGACCTCATCATTCCCAGTTTCCTGGGTTCGAATGGTAATCCCAAAGGAAATGTCTGTTCGATGACCAACAAAGGGGTTGAACTTGAATTGGGTTACCGCAAGCAGGTTGGTGATCTGTATGTTGATGTGAAAGCCAATACATCGTACCTGAAAAATGAAATTACCGACCTCGGAAGTGTTGAATTCACTAAAGGGGCCAATTTCCAGGCAAGTTCATATGAATTAAGCCGCAATGCTGTTGGCCAGCCAATCGGGTCATTTTATGGCTTTGAGGTGCTGGGGATTTTCCAGAACCAGGGCGACATCAATGGCTATCATGATGAGATGGGCAATAAGATTCAGCCAAATGCAAAACCGGGGGATTTTAAATATGCTGACCTGAACGAAGACGGCAAGATAGGTCCCGAAGACCGGACATATATAGGAGACCCGACGCCTACATGGTCGTTTGGTTTCAATGCATCTGCCAGGTACAAGGACTTTGATATGATGATCTTCGGCCAGGGAGTTGCCGGCAACCAGGTTTACAACGCATTGCGCCGCCTCGATATTTCGGCTGCAAACTGGACTACCGATGCACTCGAACGCTGGACCGGTGACGGAACTTCAGATACTTATCCGCGATTAGTTTCGGGCGACCCCAATGGTAATTTCAGTAAACCTTCAAGCTTTTATCTTACCAACGGTACCTATTTCCGAATTAAAACTGTGCAGCTAGGCTATTCGCTTCCCAAATCGATACTAAGCAAGATCGGTATCGATAACTTCCGGGTTTATGTCAGTGGCAACAATCTCTTGACAGCGACCAAATACAGCGGATTCGATCCTGAAATCGGAGGAGGAAGCTATGGAATTGACCGTGGAGTTTATCCTCAGGCTCGTACATATATGCTTGGTGTGAACGTTGCTTTTTAACCCTTAATTCTCATGATCATGAAAAAATATAGCATATACCTGAGCTACATTGTGCTCTTTACCCTCATATTCAGTGCTTGTACCAAGGACTGGCTCGAAATACAGCCAAAAGGAACGTCACTTGAAGATAATTACTATAAAACTCCGGCTGAAGCTTTCAGCGGATTGGTTGCTGTTTACGATCCGCTTGGCAGACAAACGGATGACGGATATGCACCCAAGATTGGGGCGTTGAACTGTGCAGGCGATGAGTGTTATGCCGGTGGCGAATCAGCTTCCGATGTTCCGCAAATGCAAGCCTGGAGCAATTATACACTCGATCCTGCGAATGGTCCTCAGAATACCCTGTGGAACAGGAATTATATTGGTGTTTACCGCAGCAATGTTCTCCTTGCGAAGTTGCCAAATGTTCCTAAACTCGATGCTTCAACCATGGCCATGTACACTGCCGAAGCAAAATTCCTAAGGGCTTACTACTATTTTGACCTGGTACGTGAGTTTGGCAATGTGCCGCTCTTTACCGTACCTGCTTCTCCTGCTGATGCCGGTAATGTAACCCAGGCGCCAAAAGAAGATGTGTTGCTGCAAATTGAGAAAGACCTCAATGAAGCAATTCCCGATTTGCCCGAAGTGCGTCCGGTGTCTGAAAATGGCCGTGTCACAAAAATGGCTGCCGTTGCACTGCTTGGCAAAGTAATTTTATGGCAAAACAACGACAGCCGTATGCTCGAAGCTGCAAACCTCTTCGAACAGGTGAATACCTCACCCAATTATCGTCTTCTCGAAAACTATGGAGATATATTCCGTGCCGATAATGAATTCAATGCCGAGAGTATCTTCGAAATTGTTCATACCTCAAAAGCATTGCAGGACTGGGGCGCATGGGGAAATTTTGAAGGCAACATCATGACACAGATGATCGGGCCACGTTCCTATTCAGGACCTACCTTCAAACCTGGTTACGGTTGCGATCCTATTATCAAGGAATATGCCGATTTTATGAAAAACGATCCCCGTTTTGAATACACTATACTTGATATAGCAGCTATTCCCGGTGCTAGTTATATTGCAGGATATCAAAACAGTGGATATTTCATGCGCAAATATGCCCCCGAAATTGCTTATTTCTCAACACTCGCCGGCGACCCCGTTGTAAACTGGCCTAATAATGAAATCGAAATCAGGCTCGCCGATACATACCTTATGGAAGCTGAAGCGCTTATCCGTGGTGGGGGCGATGCTAACAAGGCAGCATATTATCTCAATGCTGTGCGTGCCCGGGTTGGCTTACCGGCAGTTGCCGCTACACTGCCCAACATCTATAACGAACGCCGCCTTGAACTTGGCACCGAGGGACACCGCTTTTTTGACCTCGTACGCACTGGTCAAGCCGCTACAGTGTTAGCCTTCAAAGGATTTACCGCAGGAAAAAACGAAGTACTGCCAATTCCTCTTGATGAGCTTTACAATACTAAACTTGTACAAAACCCGAATTACTGATAAAATACTGGTTTGAGTAGTTTGTGACCAGGGGATCCGGCCAGGTTCTTCAACCTGCCGGCCCCCCAACGGTCATACTTCGAGCTGTTGCAAACCTCCGTTATTGACTCAAGACTACCATTGCGATGAAGAGACTTTCTGCCGTTTTGTTGATGTTTTTACTCGTTACCGCAGTTAATCAGCTGTCGGCCCAGTGGCTTAAAACTTCGGGAAAAAAGATTGTTGACGGAAGCGGCAATGAGGTTATACTCAGGGGAATGGGTCTTGGAGGATGGATGTTGCAGGAAGGCTATATGATGCAAAGCAGCAGTTTTGCTAATACGCAGCACGAACTCAAGGCGAAAATTGTAAATCTTATCGGTACTGAATATGCCGAAGAGTTTTACAGCAGCTGGCGGCAAAATCACCTCACTCGCCGCGATATTGATTCACTGGCCTCCTGGGGCTTCAATTCGGTGCGCTTGCCCATGCATTACAATCTCTATACATTACCCATTGAACAAGAGCCGGTTGCTGGCGAAAACACATGGCTGACCGAAGGTTTTACTCTCACCGACAGTCTTTTAAAATGGTGTTCTGCCAACCATATGTACCTGATTCTCGACCTGCATGGAGCACCCGGCGGGCAAGGACGCGACCTGGCCATTTGCGACGGCGATGCATCAAAGCCTTCGCTCTGGGAAAGTAATGCCAACAAGCAGAAAACCATCGCCTTATGGCGGAAACTTGCTGAAAGGTATGCCAACGAAGGATGGATTGGCGGTTATGACCTGCTAAATGAAACCAACTGGAATTTCTCGGGATCGAATCAAAACGGATGCGACGAATCATCCAACATTCCTCTGAAGCAACTTTTCATCGATATTACAAATGCTATAAGGCAGGTTGACACGCGGCATATTCTCATCATTGAAGGAAATTGCTGGGGAAACAATTACAATGGAATTGTTCCCAACTGGGACAACAATATGGTTTTAAGCTACCATAAATACTGGTCGTACAACGATCAGGGCTCATTACAGGGTGCAATAAACATGCGCAACAGTTATAATGTTCCTCTTTGGCTTGGCGAATCAGGAGAAAACTCGAACCAGTGGTTCACCGATGCCATTCGCCTGCTCGAAAAAAACGACATTGGATGGGCATGGTGGCCGCTAAAAAAGATAGGTTCGGTTGTTAATCCCCTGACTATTCCCAAGGACAATGGATACCAGGTGTTGCTTGATTACTGGACCAACGGCGGCAACAAACCGGCGCAGGAGTTTGCCAGGCAAAGCTTAATGCGGCAGGCGGCAAATGCCAACATCGCTAACTGCATTTACCGCAAAGATGTTATTGATGCAATGTTCAGGCAGGTATATGATACAACCACAATTCCATATGCGGCTCACCATCTGCCGGGAGTGATTCATGCAACTGATTATGATATGGGTGAAAATGGCCGGGCCTATTATGATACTGATGCAGCTGATTACCACGTTACTACCGGTACATACACAGCCTGGAACAGTGGCTATACCTACCGTAACGACGGCGTGGACATCGAAAACTCGACTGACAGTGATCCAAACAGCAATGGATATAATGTAGGATGGACAGCAAATGGAGAGTGGCTGCAATATACTGTTGAAGTGGACTCAACTGCTGCATACAACATTCAGCTGCGTTATGCAGTGCCGGCTGGCTCATTTTCAAAAATACGGTTACGTATAAACGGAGGCGATATTACCGACGCTGTTGCGATGCAATCAACTGGTGGTAACCAGCAGTGGCAATATGTCATTGTAAATGATGTTGTTATTTACAAAGGCGTCCAGAAACTTCAATTTTTCTTCGAAAGGGGAGGAGCTAACATTGGATTCATAAAATTTTCCATCAGCAAGCCGGCTTCTCAGGTTTCCCTCAAATCAATATCGGCCGAGACTATTGGCGAATCGCAACAAATAAGTCTGTCGTGCAACAAGTTATTATCTCCAGCTTCGATTGCTACCTCAGGATTTAGTATCGATGTAAACGGAAACCCGGTTGCTATCGAAAGCCTGGCGGCGAACCCTGTCAACCCGCAACAAATTCTATTTACCCTGGCACAGCCGATCTATGATGGCGATCTCATTTTCATGAATTATTCGGGAGGAAGTGTGACTTCAGAGGATGGTTCACCACTTGAAGCTTTCACATATCTCAAGGTTACCAACAATCTGCCGTTGCATCTGCCAATTCCCGGGAAAATTGAAGCCGAATCGTTTGCAGTGAACAACGGCCTTTCGCTCGAGACCACATCAGATGCAGGAGGAGGGCAGAATGTCGGATACACCAACGCCGGCGATTACCTCGATTACCGCATCCAGGTTAAGAAAACTGCCGATTACAAGATGCAAATACGCGAAGCCTGTCAAAGCCAAGCTGGTAAAATCGCAGTTCAGCAATACGACAAACATTCGGCGATGCTCGGTTCAACTATTGTTGATATGCCTGTAACAGGAGGCTGGCAATCGTGGCAGACGGTTGAGGCTAGCATAAGACTCACCGAAGGATCAGGAATTCTTCGGATAAAAATACTACAGCCGGAATTTAACCTCAACTGGTACCTGTTTAACGAAATTGTGATTGATACTGTAATTAACGAGAATACTGAAATAAAGATTTTTCCCAACCCTACCAAAGAGAAGCTCAATATCGAAATCCCCAAATCCAAAGGACAGAAAAAGAAATTGTCCATTCATTCGGTGAATGGCAGGTTGGTAAAGGAACAAGAACTTCTCCCGGCTGACGAATCATATGAAACCGAAATTGGTAACCTGAGTTCAGGAATGTATGTTGTTGAACTTCAGATTGCCGGAAATGTCTGGAGGTCAAAGCTGCTAATCGAATAGTAAATATGCTAAAAAAATCGAACATGAAAAATGCCATAATACTTGCGACTTTGATTGTTTTGCAGGCCAATACATTATGGTCATGTAAAAAAACCGAAGAACCACCGGCAGTTATACCTGACCTCTCATTTACCGATTTGGTGATTCCCGAAGGAAGTACACCCGGGAGAACGGCTGCAGTCACTTTCAGGTTGTCGGAAGCCACAACAGCAACGGTTTCGTTTAAATGGCATACCGAAGACGGTTCTGCTAAAGCAGGTCAGGATTACACCGCTGTATCTGATGGAATTGTAACCTTTGTTCCGGGCGAATTGACCGAGTCAATCGAGGTGCCATTGTCATCAGATGCTGACCTTGAACTCGATGAGAACTTTTACATAAAACTGACTGATTTTACTGGTCTTACGAGTACAGTTACACAGCTCAAAGTCACCGTTGAAAATGATGACAGCTACGCTGTCGAGCTGACTGACGACGGTTATATTACCCCCGATTCCTACCCGGGAATGGCACTCGTTTGGAGCGATGAATTTAATGGCACGGCACTCAACACATCCGACTGGAACTACGAGATTGGCGGCGGCGGCTGGGGGAATAACGAATTGCAGATTTATACGAATTCTGCTCAAAATGTCTATGAAACAGATGGATATCTTACCATCAAAGCTACCAAAGACCCCAATACCGGCGATTACCGCTCTGGAAGGCTTACTACCAAAGGGAAAAAGGAATTCACTTACGGCAGGATAGATATCAGGGCCCGAATGCCCATTGGGCAAGGCATCTGGCCTGCACTTTGGATGCTGGGTAGTAATATATCATCGGTTGGTTGGCCGCGTTGCGGCGAGATAGATATCATGGAATACCTGGGCCACGACTCGTTAAATGTTCATGGTACAGTACATTACAACGATAACGGACATAAATATACAGGCAGCAAATACAAGGTAACTCCGGCGGAGAACTATCACGCAAAGTTCCACGTATTTACCATTATATGGCAGGAGACGTCAATACAATGGTTTGTTGATTATCACAGGTTCTTCACCGTGAGGCCGGGTACTGTAGTTTACGATGCCTTTAACCTGCCGCAGTTCTTCATCATGAATGTTGCCGTAGGTGGTAATTGGCCGGGTAATCCCAACGAAACCACCGTTTTTCCGCAGGAAATGCTGGTGGATTATGTAAGAGTATTCCAATAATAATTGGTCGGTTCATAAACTTAAGCGTTAAACATTAAACTCAAAAAGGAGGCTATCGGTATTAAAGAGGAACTGATCATTCTTCGATCGGATTAATGCAGTTAAAGGTTAATCTGGTTTTCATAAGCAACTGCTGATTAGGGTTGTCCGTAAATGCCGAGATGCCTCCCTTTTTTAAACAGAAATTCAAAACCTATGAAAAGGAACATAATCGTTACAAACGTCTTCATCACGGGAATGGTAGCCCTGATATTTTTCGGCGGATGCAATAAGCCGGCAGCAAACAAGGCAGCGGGCACGGCAAGTCCATCATTAGAATTAAAGAACGCCAAAATGTATATCACTGCAAAGGATACCAACCTGAGACTGGCCGAAGCGCCTGAACTTACATTTACCGAACTCGTTCAGCCTGATGAGCATCAACCGACAATCATGCTCGATGCCAGTCACACATTTCAGGAATTTATTGGAATAGGAGGCGCATTTACGGATGCAGCTGCCGAAACTTTTTACAAACTACCCAAAGAAAAGCAGGCTGAACTTCTTGATGCCTATTTCACTGCGGACAAAGGCATTGGTTATACTCTTGGCCGGACTCATATAAATAGTTGCGACTTTTCGAGCGAAAGCTATGCATATGCAGCCATGCCCGGCGATAAAGAGCTGAAAAGTTTCACCATTGACCACGATAAAAAATACAGAATTCCTCTTATCAAAGAAGCATTAGCCAGGGCCAATAACAGCATTACTATGTATGCTTCGCCCTGGAGCCCGCCGGCATGGATGAAAGATAACGACAATATGTTGCAGGGCGGCAAACTCAAGCCTGAGTTTATGCAGGCATGGGCTGACTATTATGTGAGATTTTTCGAAGAATACAAAAAAGAAGGTATCAACTTTTGGGGAGTGTCGGTACAAAACGAACCGATGGCCGTACAAACGTGGGAATCATGTATTTATACTGCCGAGGATGAACGTGATTTTGTGAAGAACTTCATGGGGCCAACCCTTAAGAAATCTGCGTTCGCCGATACGAAGATTATCATCTGGGATCACAACCGCGGACTCATGAACCAGCGTGCCAAAGTTATGTACGATGACCCCGAAGCTTCAAAATATGTCTGGGGAACCGGATTCCACTGGTACACCGGCGACCATTTTGAAAATGTTAAGCTGCATGCCGAAGCATTTCCCGATAAGAAGCTCATATTTACCGAAGGTTGCGTCTATCCATTCAAAACGGAATTCCTGAATGAATGGCACTGGGGCGAAACCTACGGCACATCGCTCATCAACGACCTGAACAACGGTGCCTGTGCCTGGACCGACTGGAATATACTGCTCGATGAAACCGGCGGCCCCAATCATGTTCACAACAACTGCCTTGCCCCGGTTATCGGTAATACCAAAACAGGGGAACTGACCTACATGAATTCGTTTTATTACCTCGGCCATTTCTCAAAGTTCATTAGGCCGGGTGCTAAACGCATAACCTGTGCTTCTAACGACGATGAACTCATGGCCACGGCATTCCTTAATACTGACGGCAAAATTGCAACTGTGGTAATGAATAAGACTGATAAGGCAAAGGAGTTCTTCGTGTGGATCAACAACAAAGCGGTAAAAGCTGCCAGCCCCGCTCATTCCATTATCACACTGGTGATTGGATAAACTGCTTCATTGCCTCAGCCGGGAACTTTAACGTTGCCCTGGTTAGCTGCAATTATCTCCTGCCTGCACCTTCCATGAGTGCATTCAGCGTTTGCTCATCGGATACGTTGAGAGTATTTCTGTCGAAAATGCCATTGGCATGATTGCCGAGGCCTCCATTATCCCAGTAAAATGGGATGAGTCCGGTGGCAATGGCTTTTTGTGTAATATATTTGTGGTAATAAGCCCTGGAAGCAAGGTGCTGTGTTAGAGCATCGCCGCTTAGGTCAGTTCGGCGCATTGCACCAAATTCACCCAAGATAACGGGAATGCCTTTGTCAACAAACTGTTGCTTCATAAGCCCGAAGTTGTATATGACCGTTTCCTCCTCACCCCAGGTAGCATTGTGGGCAGGGTCGCCGGCATAGTGATATCCGTTTCCCCAGTAGAAAAACTGGTTACCCCAGCTTTCGTCTTTAGTCAAACCGCAAAAATTCCAGGGTGTGTAGTAATGTATTTCCGCCATCATCCTGTTGGCAACATTATCCAGTGGCATAGCCGACATAAGTTCATGTGTTTTGGCAATATCAGTGCTTGGACCCTGCACTACCAGCACCCGGTAGGCATTTCGGCCGCCTGTTGACCGAACTGCGTTAATGAAAGTCTGGTGATATGAGTAAAGCACTTGCATTTGAGATGCCTGGTCAACATTGGGTTCGTTGGTGCCGGCAAACAGCAGGTGTTCGTCGAAATCGCGCAACGTAGTTGCAATCTGTTCCCAGAAAGCCCTGAGTCTTGCATTGTTGATCTCCTGTTTATCAGGTGTGCAGTTGTTCTCGAGCCAGCCACCGTCCCAGTGAATGTTCAGAATCACATAGAGGCCATTATCAACACAGTATTGTACAACTTCCTTCACCCGGTACAGCCAGGTTGCATCAATTTCAGCAGTCGCAGGGTTTGAATATTGGTACCATGAGCATGGTAATCTCACGGCATCAAATCCACTTTGCTTCACAAGCTGAACCAGCGCATTGGTAATCAATGGATTGCCCCAATTGGTTTCGCCGCCTGTACATTCAAGGCTATTGCCAATATTCCAGCCGATTTTCATTTTGCCTGCCAGTTCTGTAGCATCACTGCTCATGCCGCTGATATCAGGTGCTGCCGGATTGTTGTTGTATCCGGGGAAATAGATGCCTTTCTGAGTAACCTGTATCTCTATCGGGGCAGCGCTGTCGGCACTCACGTGCAAAATGGCGGAACGTTCACCAATCGCCTTATTATCCTGCACATGAATATTCACAGCCGTAGTACCTTTAGCTCCGGATGTATGGTCCAATTGTAACCATTCGGCATCGCTTTCCAGTTTCCATTGTGATGCGTCAGTAGTTATGGCAAAGCTGCCTGCAACGGCCGAATTTCCGAAACTCAGATTGGTTTTGTCGGAACTGAGATTGTAAAGAAATTCTGCCGGAGGTTGAGTGATGATGACCTCAACTGGCTCGGCATTACCGGCGTTTATGGTTAGTGTTTCTTCACGTTGCGAAAGAGTCCTGGATGTTATACTGACGTAAACAGTGGCTTTATCGCTGTTGCCTGATGATGAAGAGAGGCTTATCCACTCGGTAGCGGGATTGATGATACTCCATGAGCCGGCATTGGTATGGATGATAAAACTGGATGTACCTCCGTTTGCAGGAATAGAGATTTTTGTGATGGATACTGTAAGGGTGTTGGTTCCGGCTTTCTCGCAACCAATGAGAATTGCAGCAAGCAGGAGTATTGCGAACCTGTGTTTAATTTTCATATGTATCATTCGCTTTCACTTTGAAGTGTTATAAAATCTTACCAAAAGTATGGGATGAGTTTGTAGCGTGTTTTGTCAGAATATTCAGTATAGCCATTCAGTTTGAGCCGCAATGTTTTGTCCTCCAGATCAGTACGGATTATAAACAAGATAATTGAGAGGCTTATAGGCAGTATGCTCCAGAGCGAGCCCATGATCATGGGGAAACCAACGGCCTGAATAATGGTTCCGAGATACCCGGGATGCCTGACAAACTTATAAAGGCCGGTTTCGCACACAGTATGTTCCCTGTCTTTTTGAATCCTTACAGTGCTCGAGAAGAATCTGTTCTGTTTCTGTGCGATGAGGAAAATGAGCTGGCCGGCAATAGTAAGCAAAATGCCAAGGACAAAGACGGCAGGATGCATTTCGGGCGACCAGTGATAACGCCCGGAGTCAAGGCCGGCGACAACGAACATGGCTATAGTGAGGAAGAAACTGAGCAGCAATATTATCTTGTCCCATTGCAGTGTTCCTTCGCCTGGTTTAGCGCGCTCTTTAACCAATTCGGGATCAATTCGTAATACCGTATATTGAATAATGAGCATGGCGAAACCTATGGCCGCATAAACCAACCCCTGCATGTAGTTGATCGTTCCAGCGCTGATGAATAGGATGGTATAAAATATAAGTGTTCCCCCGAAAAGTTTGATCATGTAACTTGCCTTCATGACTGTGAGGTTTTAAACACCTCAAAGTTATGTTAAATCCCGAAATGCTGAATCTGATTGCAAGTAGAATTGCCTAAACCTGATTATACTTTTAAAATACCCCGAAATCCTCTAGCGGCATAATATGATTCGGCGCCATTATGATACGTGAATACTGTATCATATCGGCGGTCGCAGAACAGGGCGCCTCCCAGTTTTCTGATTTTTTCAGGAGTTAGCACCCAACTTGAAGTTTTGGTATCGAAGTCTCCAAAATTCTGCAATTTCCGGTATTGTTCTTCAGTTAAAACTTCGACTCCCATTCCGGCTGCCATATCAAGCACATTATTCTGAGGTTTGAATTCTTTACGTGATTCAAGTGCCTCGCGGTCATAGCAAATACTGCGGCGTCCTTTTGGACTTTCAGCTGAACAATCGACAAAAATAAATTCACTGCTTTCGCGATCAAAGCCGGTAACGTCAGGTTCTCCACCTGTACTTTCCATCTCGCTGAGCGACCATAACTTGTCCGCATTGTTTTCGAGTTTTGCACGCACCTGTTCCCAAGATATTCCGGGATGACGATTCATATTTTTGGCGAAACGGGTTTTCAGTATATTGAGCAGTTCTTCGCGGTGTTCGGGGGAGAGTAGTTTTTTGCTATTCATTGGTATTGATTATTATTTTTCAGGTGTGGTTGTTTGAATAATCGCTACCTGAATCGCTACATAATGGGATCTGATGAATTCCTGGTTTATCACCTTTGCAGTTATGTAGCTTGAGAAATTAGTTTGCTTTATTTAATTATGAGAAGAATTTGTCATGTTCTTTCCGGATTCCGACTTGCTTTACCTTGGAGATGGCAATAAACACCAGGTTGAAACAGCCGAAACATCCATGGCTTAAGTTTTCATCAAGTCTGATTCTTTAAGATATAACAAATAATGGTATAATCTGTTCTAGAACTGCTGATATTTCATTGGAGATCATGTTCAACCATTATAACACCAGCCTTATATAATGGTCACCGAAATATAAATCGCATCAGAGCAATGTTTGAGCAGTGTACAGAGTGTAGGATGTGCCTGAAGCAGAGCTGCATTGCGCAGGCAAAAACCGGTGGCATCCATACTTCATGCGGGTCTGGCATGCTGGGTTTAAATAGGAGAGAGGCAGTCGTTTATCGTGCAACTGATTACAAAAGAAATTTTTGGCATTCAAAGAATCAGCCTGCAAATATTCAGAGAGATGACAATCATTTGGCCGGCATACCGCCATCAATCCATTTTTTAACCTGGCGGATACTGCATTGCGAAAGCTGACTGCCGTTTTTTGGCATTCGTACATAACCGTTAAGATAAGCGATTGAACCATAGAGTTTTCCCGATTGTGCTGCTGCTTTAACTGTCGAATAATCCTGCAGCAATACTCCGCCCCCTGGATTGGAACCGCTATGACAACCAAAGCAGTTGTTCTGAATTACAGGCCAGATTGTGCCTGAAAAAGTAACTGAGGTTGTATCACATGGCTGATTATCACAATGAAGGTCTTGCGCCCCCTGCATAATCCACTTATAAATCATGGCAATCTGGCTGTCGGGCAACGGTGGTGAACCTGGAGGGTAGGGCATGCGGTCATCGGTTTCATTTGTCACAAGAACTTCGTAAATCTTACTACCGCCGGGGTTGCCCGGTTTTACACCTTCGTTCATGATCGAAGCATAATCCGAAAGTCGTGGTGCTTCGTTGTTTGTGCCGTCGTGGCAACCGCTTTTTGCACATGCCGAGAGGAATATAGGCAGCAGGTCCTTCTCGAAATAAACGGTGTCGGGATCGCAGGGAATACCTTCAGGCGGATTAACAAAGGTTGTATCCGACATCCATTTCCTGATCCTGGCTATATCGCAGTCCGACAGTTGCTTTCCATTTTTCGGCATAGGAGAATAGCCCGACGCATGTTCAACCGATCCTATTAACTGTCCGTTGCCTGCAATCATAACCACCGTTGAATAGTCAGAGAGATTGAGTCCGCCGGCTTGTTTGACACTGCTATGGCATCCTTCGCAGTTGAGCTGCAAAATAGGTCTTATGTTACCGGCGAAAGATACGTTTAACGAATCGCAGGCTCCTTCAGGGAAAAGAGTATCCTGTGCCCACAACAATATCTTCCGGAGATCACATACGGGCAATGTGGCACCCTGCGGCATCGCAGTATAGTCAGTATTGTGCAACAGTGATCCTGTTAATCGTCCATTGTTCACTACAGCCCTGAGGTGATCAGGGTTCGACAGGTCAATTCCTCCTGACGAATTGCTTCCTGTATGGCAGCCATAACAGTAAGCCTGCAACACCGGGAGTACATCACCCGTATAGGTAATATTCACTGTATCGCATTCGCTCACAGGTGGAATTATTTCATCGGGATGGTGCCGGCACGATAAAGTGAAATACAGTGGCCACAGCAAAGCCATTGTAATCAAAAGACTATAAATTGCTTTCTTATTCACGGATTACCAGGATTTGGGTTCACACTGACAAATATAAGGATTTATATATGAAATCTGAATACAGATGCAGATATCCCCTGTGTAAAGTAAATAGTTAAATTGCCGGATACATCTTCCGCCGAACGATCGATTCATCGCTTGTCAGGTAGTTTAATTCATTTTATGCCGTTTGAAGAACTTCCACATCTCTTCATAAGCATTTATATCCATATTGGCGCCATACTCAATACCCGGAATTGAATGCCCTCCGCCATTAATCCGGTAATAAAGTATCTCTGAATCACCGCTCGTTCCTGTGTACCTGAACAAGGTAACCGTTGAAATATCGTCGGTTGATAAATCCGGTAATTCGCTGATTTCGGGAGTGTTGCTGCATCCGTTTATTGTTATCCAAAGGTTAAGTATTTGATTGAGCGAGGGATTGCCGTTCAATGTCACTATCGGATCAGCTGTTCCGTGCATATAGCATAGCGGCATAGGATGAGACAATGTGTAACCTGAGTAAATGTTCGATGACATTAGTCCTGCTATGGGGGCAATAGCTGCTATCCTTTCCTGTAAAGGCCTTGCGGCAAAAAAAGTCATGAAACCGCCGTTCGACATTCCGGCGAGGTAAACTCTTTTCAGATCAATATTGTATGCCGAATGCATGGTATCTATCAGTTTGTTGATGAATGCCGCATCATCCCATGGGAATAAATAGTGCGCATTCCATTGATAGATACTTTCGCCGTTGTATGTGCCCATGAGCGCCTGCGGCATAAGGAAAATGAAGTTCTCCCTGTCGGCAATTGTCCTGAAAGTAGATTTCTGCATATCGTTCCAGGCGTTGCCATTTGCCCCGTGCAGCAATATGACGAGCGGCATGCTTCCTGCTTCAGGATAGGCTTTGGGAATGTACCAGGCATATTCACGCCGCCGGCTGTCAAAATCGCCATATGTATGATACATCTCACTTTTGTCAGGGTGTATTGTCCTGAACGTAAAATTCAGTTCGACCTCGTTGCCTGCGGTGTCGTGTGCAATAATTTTTCCGCTGTAATAGGTGAGGACGTTCAGCCCGTTAAACTGAAAACCTGTGCCGGCAGTATCACTTTTTAACAGATGATTGCCAAGGTAAATGTCGTAGGCCACCGGACCGTGTTCCGGATCTTTCGCCTGGCTCCAAGTGAGAACTACTGAATGATTCCTGATAACCGAGGAAGTAATCTCAAAATTGCCGGGAGGTAAGTCGGCAGCAGTGGTAAACTCGAATGTGCCTGAGGCTATAAGACGTTTGCCATTCATAGCATCAATCCTTCCTTTATAAATCGACGACGGCCTCAACCCATCCACAGAATGATTCTTTTCACTGATATTACCAACTACCAGGCTGTCGCCCAGGTAGATACTGAATGACTGCATTGAATCAGCATAGCCCGAAATTGAATTCCATGATAAATTTGCAGAATATGCATGCTGGATAATGGTGATATTCAGAGGCAGAATTTGCTCTTCGTTTTCTTCCTTGCAGCAGGGAAAAATAACAGCAACCAATAGAAAAGCAATTAGAATCCTAACTTTCAAAGCAGAGAATTTATTGCTCAAAAGTAATGAAGGTTCGTTACATGCTCTATGTTTTGCCTGGTTTCAATAAAGTTTTGAATACCAGGGGGTGAAAAAAGAAAAAGCCTCCTGGTGAGGAGGCTTTCAATCGCGATATCATTGCCTAATTCAATGCTTCGAACGAGTTTGTAAGCAATGCCTTGGTGTATTTATAATTGTGAACGCCATGGCTGGCTTCATAATAGCACATCTTATAGTTGAGAAGTGCTGCAATTTGCATCTGGCTGAAGTTCTTGCCTGTAACAACTGTGCTGCCGTCTGATTTCAAAAGACCCTTCTCAATCAGTTTGGCTTTTAGTTGATCCAGCAGCCCTGTAATTTCTGTTTGAACCTCTTCAACCAGTGTATTTGCTTCGCTTGAGGTGTGGCAGGGTGAGCAGCCGCTTGTAACAAGTCCTTCTTCTTCATTGCTTGCATACCAGGCGTGTCCGCCTGCCAGGGTTCCGATTGGTGTAGCCATATGGCAATGAACGCAACCATTGTCAACAAGGGCTGAGTGGCTTGAGTTGGCATATTCAACCGAACCTGGTATTTCAACGCCGCTCGACTTTCCGAGTCCGGCAATTATATTAGCCTGTGGGCCATAATGCGTGCCGTAACGCGAGCTGGTGAGCTTAACCGAATCGGTGCTTGCAATATTTGGATAAGGACTTACTACCCTGGCCTGGTGGCACGAAACACAAATATTGCTGGTACCCATGTCAAAAGTAATATGGGTTGAATCCATGCGGGACCTTACAGCAGCAGTTGACCGGAAGTTCCAGTCTTCGGAAGTGTAGGTCTCATGAATTTTGTGGCAGGTTCGGCAGTTGATCGGCGCAGGGTTTTCATATGCGCCGGCATTGAAAAAACCTGTTTGCAGCGATTCGCGGTATCCCTGGCTGCTGTGACAGGGTGAGCAGGTTGTGCGGTTGCCTTCAAATACGGTAACACCTGTAAAATGCTTCGACTGATGATACTGTGCCATGATGGCTGTGAGGCCGTCGGACATCTCATGACATTCGCCGCAGGTTATAGTAGCATCAACGCCATCTTCACCGTCAACACCATTTGTGCCGTTGGTTCCGTTAGCACCCGGATCGCCTTTTGGGCCCGCAGGACCTTCCTTGGTACACGAAGCCATGAATACTGCTATTCCCATTGCAAGTAAAAGAATAATCTTTTTCATACTGGTCAGTTTAGTTTGTTAACTGGTTGCTAATTAAGTCTATCTTGTTGGTTATTAGTTAATTGATAATGTGGTCTTGTCATTTTTTTCACCCTTCTAAAATAGAAAAATAATGATGTATTGATATATATAAATCAATATGCAGGTGCTGAGATTTGTGTACCGAATAAATGGGATTTTTTCGTAAGATGACTGATATATGTCAATACATCTATATTTATAAAATATCTATTCACGTAAGGTTATCTCATATTTGAAAAGCGGGCATAATACCACGAGGAGGAAGGTAAAATACAATATTTTTCGATATTTGTGGTGTTAAAAAGTAAGCAGATGGCGGATAACGATTTCAGGAATATCAAAGCCATACTTTTCGACCTCGACGGTACGCTGATGGATACTGACGATCAGGCTGTAGAAAAGATAGCGGGAATTTTTTCGAGAATGCATGTCACAAATCCGGTGGGAAGAGCCAAGAGACTGGTGATGGCTGCCGAAACGCCTGTCAACTGGCTTATTATGATGATGGATGTTATCAGGCTCGATAACCTTTTATTGCCCTTATGGCATAAACTGCGGAAACAAAGATCAGAAAGCCTTGCCGGTAAAACCAGCCTCAAGCATTTCAGGATAATTCCCGGCGTGCCTGAAATGCTGGCCTCAGTAAAGAATACCTACAGGCTCGGTGTTGTAACAACAAGAGGGCAGGACGAAGCAGAACTATTTATCAATGAGAACGGGTTGCAGGGAGTTTTTGAAGTTGTGGTCACCCGGTCATCCACCCGGAGGCTCAAGCCTCATCCGGAACCTATCCTGTTTGCAGCACAGCAGCTTGAACTGCCTGTAAGCAAATGTCTGATGGTTGGAGATACAACCCAGGATATTAAGTCCGCGCGCAGGGCCGGAGCGCTCTCGGTCGGAGTACTTTGCGGATTTGGAATGCGCAAAGAACTTGAAAGAACTCGGGCCACTGTTGTTTTGAAACATACCGCTTTGCTGTCCGCTTTGCTGAATCAAGACGCAGACAAGTAATCGGCATACAAAAAAAACCGCCCATTCGGGCGGATTTATGTCACTTAGCCATATTATCAGGCTCTAATGCGTTTCATGGAAACCATTTACCATACTCTTGAAGTTACTGGTAAAGGTCGCTCCGATGGTGCAGAAGTATATGTGTATCAACATGAATACCGATAAGAGGAATCCCATGATAATATGGATTGCATCATTGATCCTGAAACCTGTGATTCCCAAAAGCTTATTGAAAAGCACTTCGGGAAACAGTAATGCCCAGCCTGTGATGATAATCAATGGAACCATAGCATACATGGCAACAATGTAAGTAAACTGCTGCAGCGGATTGAATTTGCGCTCTTTGGTGACCGGGAATGGCGGTTTTTCATGTTTGAAAATACCAATTGTATAATACCTGAATTGCTTGGCAAGCCGGCTGAACAATCCTTTCCAGGTGGTTTTGTAATATTTTCCGTTAGGACTTACTTTGTTGCCAATAAAATAGAAAAGATAATTGACAGTAAGCAATATGCCGAAAATATTATGCAGGCTAACGGCAATATCAAATCTGATAAAGGCAGCATATTGCATGCTGAGCCCAGTAGCAATGAGGATGAGGAAAAACAGGGCGTTGGCTAAGTGCCAAAACCTGATCCATATGGGGTAAAGGTATATTCTGTCAGACATTTTTCTTTCTTTTTAAAATCCTTAACGATGTATGAATAACAATTCCAAGCAAGGTTCCGCCGAATATCACCAGGCTCAGTATGTTGAGGTAATAATTGCGATTGGCACCAATCACATACGAACTTTCAAGAATGCCGCTGTTTATGAAACCTGCTTTATTGCGTTGCTGCTGAATCTCATGTTTGTATAATGTTGCCATTAACCTTGAATTTGACGAATGACACTCAACGCAGTTTTTAACCGCTTTATCTTTGGTTTGGATATTGTGGGCTACTAATGTGCTGTCGCTAATCGCCGAATGACATTCAATACATCGCACACTTCTGAAGTGCGAAGCCTGATTTGGCAACCATTCATGCTTTTCCAGAATATTGGGATTATCCTTATTGGTAAGTAATTGGTATTGATCTTTGTTGGCGTGGCATGCAAGACAGATGCTGTTTGAGTATTCGATTGTCTTGTGAATGTCCTTTTCGTTGCGGGCCATATTTACATAGCTGTGCGGATTATGACACATCCAGCATGTGAATTCCTTGCTGTGTTTGGTCGAGTGAACACTGGCTTCGAAATCGGTGGTAATCTGTTCGAAATTAAATTTGGCATACATCGGGTCATCGGCATGACAATCGTTGCATGTATAGGCAGTTTCCATCCTCAGCCTTCCGGGGTGTGGAAAAGTATCGTAATCCTCTGAATGGCAGTCAATGCATTTAAAATTGCCATGAATAGAGGAGTAGAAGACATTGCGATTGATCGTGCATTCCTGGTACATCCTTTTCACCACGGTGTCGCCGCTCTCGGTATTCAGATACGTGTACCTGTTCTGACCGTGGCAGCGCAGGCAACCTTCGTTTTCAACTGCGTTTTTTGGTTGGGCTTTGTTTGCAGTCCCTTCGCTGCCTGGTGAGCCTAAAGTGATTATCGCCGCAAATGCCAACACCAATGCGATGGGTAAAGTGATTGTGTAATTCAAACGCATATTTTAATTTAGATTAATGATGAATTACCTTTATCTAAAAATGAAATTGGGTGTTTATCAAAAAAGTAAACACCCAATTCCCAACGACTTTGCAATTTTACTTTTTGAGTGAACGCATATAAGCGACAAGAGCCCACCGGTCTTCATCATCAGTGACCTTCTTCTCGTAAGCAGGCATTTCCTCATAACCAATTACAGTGATATAATAGAGTTCTCCGTCAGAATATGACTGGAATTTACTACCGGAGAAGTCACCAGGGAAGGTTTTCATGCTGGCAGCTTTTGGTCCGTCGCCCAGGCCTTTTGGCCCATGGCATGACTTGCAGTGTTTAATGTATAATTCTTTTCCGGCAGCTACATCGCCTTTGCCTTTCATGGTTTTATACTTGGCGGGCATATTGGCTTTCCATCCGCCAGGTTGTTTTTGTTGAGCAAATACACTTCCTGCGGCTACAAAGAGCAACATGAGCATTGTGATTGTGGTAATTCTCAGCATTTTACTTGTTTTCATTATTGTGTTTTTTGTTGTGAATAAACGTTGTTTAGCAAATTTCGTTCCAAAATTAGAAGTTCCAGAGTCGGGTAATATTCAATCCCAGCAGGAACTGCCCGTCGAAGAAGTTGTTTTTGTTGGTCATCATCACTTCCTGCGGTAAAATACCCTGCGAACTGCCGAGCCACAGGTGGAAGGCATGCGTACTGGTAGATATTTCGGCACCGACGCAGAAGTTAGGTTCTGCGGGATCGGGAACAGGATTCCATTCTGTAATGCCTTTGATTTTGAGTGGTAAGTCGTACGTTGCGATTAACGAAATTTGCGGGCTTACTTTGTACCTGGCACCCATCGAGATTCCAATGCGGTCGTGATCAACGAGCGAATCAACGGCATTAAAATGTGTGAATGTCGGGGCAACCTGAACAGATAAGGCATTGCTAAAACGGCGCGTAATAATGAGCTCGGTGAAGTACGAATATCGGTTCGAGAATTTGTAGCTGTCGCCAAATGCGGCATCGGCACTGCAGTCGATCTGCCAGTTGCTGTATAAAGTAAGTGATACAGGTATTGTATTGGAGCGTGTTTGTTGCAGGATGTTGTATTTCACCTGGAAATCCTGTGCTTTCTTGTATTTAGTAGTGCCCCAGCCGACCATAAGGTTTTTCATGGGAACGAAATTGAGTCCCAGCCTGATGTTTGATACGCCCCAGATGCCCCAAAGGTCGCTAATACCGTTTTCAACAGTGGCAAAGCGGTGTTGAATAACAAATTCGAGTGTGTTTTTCACCGGGATGGTGCTTGTTTGCTGGTCGAACAGCAATCCGCTCTCAAATGCCGGTTTGGCCGGACGTTTGTCTGGACCGGTTTCTTCTTCGGTAGTTTCCTGTGCCGATGCCGATGTTCCCAAAACCATCAGGAGTGAAACAAGAAGGGGAAAAAACGTGTATCGGGGATGAATATATCTTTTCATACAATGATGCATGGTTTGAGTGAATGATTAATTGTTTTTTGCGCCTGCATATACCCACCGGTAAATCAAGGCAGCTTCCTTAACGGTGATATACTGGTTCATGCTGCCGCCTGCCTTCAGGCAGGTATATATTATGCTTTCTTCGGGTTTAGTGGCAACAACAAAATTGCCTGTGGTGATGGCTGAGTAAGCATTGGCAGCCGTAAGATCCGGAGCAAAAGCACCTGCTTTATGACACTTGACACATTGTGCAGTAAATATTGGGATAATATCCTGCGAAAAACTGATGGTATCTTCGGTACCAACAGGCGGCACATATGGCTCAGGGTAAACAATGAAATCGTATTCGCATGAGGCGAACATTGCAGTGATTGCACCCATAAGCAGTAAAGTTCTCAGGTATGGTTTTTTCATCTTTGAAGGTATGTTAAATGAGCTTTTAATATTATGAGTTTTAGATATGAAGAACTCTGAATGTTTTGATATACAAAAGAAATCAAAATTTTTCGATTGGTTTTCCGCGAACGAATGATGTTTAAATATAAAAATAATTGAATAAATCAATATATGGATTGATATTTGTCATTACCTTTGTTTTAACACGAATCTATAATCGATAATAATCACGGTAATCCCATCAATATTTTTCCATGCCTTCCGAAATATTCAGAAAAGATAAAACCTGCTGTAATTTTTGCCTTGAGCGGTCCGACATATTTGCATGCCTTAAACAGGATGAATTATCTGTTATTGGCGAAAACCGTTCAGAGATTCATTTTAAAGCAGGAGAGCTCATTTTTAAGCAAGGCACACCTGCAGCGCATCTTCTTTGCCTCACCAAAGGCATGGTTAAACTATATATTGAAGGCTTCGACAATAAAAACCTTATTATCGGGATAGTAAAACCGGTGGAGTATATTCTTGGTCCCGGCATTTATGTTGACAGCAAGCATCATTATTCGGCGGTGGCAATGGAGGATTCGATTGCCTGCCTTGTGGATGCCAATATTTTCAAAACGCTGATTCATTCAAACCCGGCGTTTGCCGATGAATTTATCAGGAAAGTGAGCTTGCTGTCAATCAGTAATTTTCAACAATTTATAAGCCTTACCCAAAAACAGATGCCCGGGCGCATTGCGGATGTGCTTCTGTACCTGAGCGGAACAATTTATGAAAGCAGCACCTTTACCACTGCTCTGTCAAGGCAGGATTTGGCCGATATGTCGGGTATGTCGAAAGAAAGTGCAATACGAATATTGAAAGAATTGAAGGATGAACAGATAATTGCCGTTGAAGGCAATACTTTTGAAATTCTGAAACGTGATTCGCTGGAAATGATCAGTCAGACCGGCTGAGAAAAAAGCTAATTGTATCGTTTTCCAAAGCTGAAACTGATGTATGCAGTAACAAAGAAGCGGTAAGGATCGTTAAAGGCCATAATAGGTATGGCTTTCGGGAAAACATCAACAACAACTCCGGCTTCAAGTGCTTTAATGCGCTGGGTATATTGCCCGAATTCGAAGTTAAAGCCTGCTTTGGCATAAATGCCCGGGTAGGGTTTTATCTCTCCTAACCCTTCGAGAAACGGCCCTCTTCCGGCAATATCACAGTCTTCACTGGTATTGTAACCCCGGTAGGGGAAATGCCTCTGCGGGTCGTACTTCTCGAGTTGCAGGTCATAATAGGTGATAAGGTCCTGTTGCGAATAATATGCTATATATAGATATACAGGCTTGGCAAGCGCAAGACTGGGCCCGCCATAGTAGAAATAACGAACCTCGATACCGCCCCAGTAAGGTTTGCGGTTAATGAGTTTCTGCTGGCCTATGCCTGCACGCAAAATGTAAATATTGTTTTCTTTACCGTAAACATAGCGACGCGAATTGGGAAGGTATTCGTTGTAACGGCGCACTTCTTTTGGCGATTTCATTTCGAGCAGGTCGAACTCCAGCATCCTCTTGAGGTAATATGTTTTATTGTGCCCTGTACGGTAACCTGCACCGTAACCAAGAGTATGCAGCGAAACAGAACCGGCCATCTCTTTACGATAAAGGATGCTTTCGGCTAGCGTGTCAAAATCAGGTATGTCCTGGGCAGCAAGGAACAGGGGAGATGTGAGCAGGAATAATGCCAGGATATTTTGAAGTGATTTCATAACGTTAAAAACTCTGTGTAAACTGACAGATGTTTCATGTGAAGAACACTTCACAAACCACGATGTTCAGCGCACCGGGAGAACTTTATCGCGACTCAACCCGGTAACGGCTGGCTTCACCGTAGGCAGCGCACTGTTCGGAAGTGCTACAAGAGGAGAGCAGAATGGCGAGAATTGCAAAGGTTGCAAGGAGAGCTGCTATTTTCTTCATGACTTACAATTAATAACGGTTCAATTGATACCGCTCACAAAAATATCCAATTTTTACTATATAACAACAAAATTACTCCTATTATTGTGCTTTAAAATGTAAAAGCTGCATGTCAGGTGTTAATCCACAAATCGAAGCAGGATGGCTTGATGCTCTGCGCGATGAGTTCGATAAGGAATATTTTGCTTCACTGAAACAATTTCTGCTCGATGAAAAGCGCCTCTATAAAATTTATCCACCGGGTAACAGGATATTTGCCGCCTTTGATTTTACTCCATTCAGTAAAGTTAAGGTAGTTTTACTGGGTCAGGATCCATACCACGGCGAGGGCCAGGCTCACGGACTTTGCTTTTCGGTGCCGGAAGGTGTCAAACCACCACCATCGCTGGTCAATATTTTTCAGGAGCTAAATAAAGACCTTGGCATACCGGTTCCCAACAATGGTAACCTTGAGAAATGGGCTTCACAAGGTGTGCTGCTACTGAATGCCACACTAACGGTGAGGGCAAACATGGCCGGTTCGCATCAAAAAAAAGGATGGGAGATATTTACTGACGCTGTGATCACGAAACTTTCCGAACGCAGCGACAGGATTGTATTTCTGCTCTGGGGGAATTATGCACAAGCCAAGGAAGTGCTGATTGATACTTCTAAACATGCTGTGCTCAAAGCTGCGCATCCTTCGCCATTTTCGGTTTACAGGGGATTTTTCGGATGCCGGCATTTCTCAAAAACCAACGAAATCCTTACTTCGTTCGGCAAAACACCAATCAACTGGAGATTAGACTGACGGAATAATCATAAAGTGGTCATGAAAACCTCAAAGTGGTTCATTAAACACAGCGAAACTTCGGTAAAATGCACCTTATGCCCACATGAATGCATTATCCGTGAGGGGAAATCAGGAAGCTGCAGGGTGCGTTCAAACAAGGGAGGACTCCTCCGCCCTGATAATTACGGCCTTATCTCGGCTTTGCGCACAGATCCTATTGAAAAAAAGCCTTTGTATCATTTTTATCCCGGTTCGGGTATTTTCTCTGTCGGATCGGCAGGCTGCAACCTGCGCTGTGTTTTTTGCCAGAATTGTGAAATATCGCAGGTTATTTCGCTTGACGACATTCTGGGTTTGCAACACTATGAACCACAGCAGATTGTCGATAATGCACGGACTGTTGCAGGCAACCTGGGAATTGCGTTTACCTATAACGAGCCAACTGTTTGGTACGATTTCATGTTCGACACCGCACGACAGGCAAAATCAATCGGCCTCAAAACGGTGATGGTAACCAATGGTTACATAAACAGGGCGCCACTAAGTGAGTTATTAGAGGTGACCGATGCGTTCAGCGTTGATTTAAAAGGATTTACCGAAGAGTTTTACCACAAAGCATCTTCAGCCCGGCTTGAGCCTGTAAAAGAATCGATTAAACAAATTGCGGCAGCTAAAAGGCACTTCGAGATCGTGAACCTTGTAATACCGGATATGAATGATAACCGGCAAACATTCAATGAGATGGTGAAATGGATCAGTGGCGAGCTGGGGAAAGAGACAGTGTTGCACCTTTCGAAATATTTCCCGATGTATAAACTCAATACGCCGGCAACCTCTACGGCGCTGCTCGAAGAATTGCATGAAATGGCATCGCAACACCTTGATTATGTTTACCTTGGAAACGCAGAATCGCATCACAACAATACCTATTGCCCCCAATGTAAATCGCTGGTCATTGTGCGGCATGGTTACAACACAGTTCTTACAGGTATTGATGCATCAGGCAATTGTTCGAAATGCCGTACCAAGATATTGAAATACATTTGATTAACAAAATCAGGCTTGTGCATACGGTCAGA
>JAKLFM010000150.1 GCA_022711175.1 Bacteroidota bacterium
TTCGCTATGCTCACTTTATCAGGTGGGGGAGTAGCACCGGGTGAAGCCCCGTACATCCCCATAATCTTCTGCATATCCTTGCTAATCAGGTCATCCACCACCCGGGCATATTTCTTGGTCATATTCACGCTGCTGTGCCCCGGCATCTTCGAACTAAACTCGTTGCTAGTTGGCTTTAATTGTTTTTGGCACTATTACCTTTCTGTGTCCGATTGATAAATTAGTACCTACAAGCAATAAAAGCGCTGGCGTTCATAAATCATAGCTGACAGAAACGCCAGCCTTTTTTTGTTGATATTTGTTTTTTCAGCAGGTTTAGACTAATTTTCCACTTTGATACCTTCTCTCTCTTCGTCTAAATTGAAGGTGAAACAGACTAATCATTGTATTGATTTATCAAATATCTTTTCTTAACGTTATTCCTTGACTGTAGGACTTGAAACCTGGAAACTTTTAACCCTATAGATTTTTATATCTTCCCTTTATTTAAGTAACATATGCCTGGATTATCATATTACTAATAGCTTCACAATTAATTAATATACAACTGAGTGGTCATTATTATTGTATAATTTAAACAACACCCTAATAAACTTGCACAAATGAATACCAAAATTAAAATCTCTATGCTGCCCATCTTGATTGGCGGTTTGATTTTCATGACATTTCAGGGATGTATTAAAGATGATACAGAACCCTATGATACTACAGCAGATAGCATTACTTTCAATCCTGACATATCTTACGGTACTATGAAGGATGCTGGAAACAATTCATACAAAACAGTAACCATCGGCACTCAGACCTGGATGGCAGAGAATTTAAGAACTACAGTATATAACGATGGCACCCCGATTCCGGAAGTTAACGATAATGCTACCTGGCGTACTCTAACAACCGGGGCACAATGTATCAGCCAGAGTGCTGATGAAGCTGAGAAACTTTATGGCAGACTATACAACTGGTATGCAGTGAATACAGGTCAACTATGTCCGGCAGGATGGCGTGTCCCAACCAATGCAGACTGGGTTATTCTTGAAAACTTCTTGAAAAAGAATGGTTATAATTATTTCCCTGATGACACCGTAACCGGCTCTTTTACTAAATCACTGGCGGCAACTACCTTATGGAAAGAATTTAATGCCGAAGGTACCGTAGGATATCACCCGGAGAACAACAACATTACCGGTTTTACAGCACTCCCGGGTGGCATGAGGTACTTCGATGGTGGATTTGGAGGCGTTGGAGAATTTGGTTGCTGGTGGAGTTCCACCGAATCTTTTCCAGATCCGTTAACCGATCCCGGCCTCAAGGATGTTGCCTTTTACCGCTTGATAGCCAACTCTTCATACTATACCCAAGAGGCTGACGAACGCATGAAATGCGGTGTATCTGTCCGTTGTGTGAAAAACTGATCAAGGATGATTAGCCGGGCAATGAATCGGTACAAGATGGACACAATCACAGTCCGTTCCCCACGTTGCCGCGGATTTGTAACTCAGCGAAGCAGTCTGATGAGGCAGAGCCGAATAATCCGTGGCGCCGAATCCCCCCGTTCGCGCGCGACTTTCCTTCTGTCGCGTGCGCTTCTAAAAAAGGCTGCTCGCGGGCAGCCTTTTCTCTTTAATTCGCCATGCTCACTTTATCAGGTGGGGGAGTAGC
>JAKLFM010000151.1 GCA_022711175.1 Bacteroidota bacterium
TGATAAAGATTGTGTTGGCGTTTGGAATATCGAGCCCTGATTCGATTATGGTGGTGGCAAGAAGCACGTCATAGTCGCCACGGATGAAATCAAACATAACGTTCTCAATTTCATCTCCCTCCATCCGCCCGTGAACCACGGCTATCTTTACCTCAGGACAGATCCTCGAGATGGAGGCTTTTACCTCCATGATGTTCTCTATTCTGTTGTTGATAAAGAAGACCTGGCCGTTACGGCTTACCTCGTATACAATTCCCTCACGGACAATATCTTCGTTGAATCCGTGAAGCTCGGTAATTATTGGCATCCTGTTTGGCGGCGGAGTGCTGATAACTGACAGGTCGCGGGCGCCCATGAGCGAGAACTGCAGCGTTCTTGGAATGGGTGTTGCTGTCAGGGTCAGGGTGTCAACGCCGGCCTTGAGGGTCTTCAGTCTCTCTTTCACGGCTACGCCGAAACGCTGCTCCTCGTCTATTACAAGAAGACCCAGGTCCTTGAATTTCACCTCTTTACCGGTGAGCTTATGAGTCCCGACGATGATGTCAATCTCGCCGTCAGCAAGCTGCTTCAGAATCTTTTTCTGCTCTGCCGGTTTCCTGTGTCTGCTGATGTAATCAACACGGCATGGAAAGTTCTCGAGGCGCGCGGAAAGTGTCTTGTAGTGCTGAAGTGCGAGGATGGTTGTTGGCACAAGGATAGCTGTCTGTTTCCCGTCGGTTGCGGCCTTGAAGGCTGCCCTGATGGCGACCTCCGTCTTGCCGAATCCCACATCACCGCATATGAGCCTGTCCATTGGCGTGGGTGATTCCATATCCTCCTTGACGGCTACAGTGCTGGCAAGCTGGTCCGGAGTGTCCTCCCATATGAAAGAGGCTTCCAGCTCGCGCTGCAGATAAGAGTCGGGTGAGTAGGCGAAGCCGCCGGAGGCTTTTCGCTTTGCGTAAAGGATGATGAGATCACGGGCGATATCCTTGACCTTCTTCTTGGTCGCCTGCTTCATCTTCTGCCATGCACCCGTGCCCAGCTTGCTTATGCGGGGCGGCGTATCATCCTTGCCCTTGTATTTCGAGATACGGTGAAGCGCGTGGATACCCACGAAGAGTATATCATTGTCCTTGAATACCAGCTTGATGGCCTCCTGCATTCGGCCGTTGACCTCTATTTTTTCAAGCCCG
>JAKLFM010000152.1 GCA_022711175.1 Bacteroidota bacterium
GTCCTTTTACGCGGCGCGGTCAGGCTCATCATCCAGCCTATATCGTCACGGCTTACCAGGTGCCAGGTAGGACGCATAAGGTGGGTGCGAAGGATATCACCCCTGTTAAAAACCTCATCAATCATCGTTTCCGTGGATCCCGGCAGGCGGATGCCGATGGCCCATTTTACCATCGGGAAATCCTGCGCCTGCATGGCTCCCATCCACTGAACCAATTCTTTGGCTGATGTAAACACGGGTTGGACAAGCTGCTGGCTTCGAAGACGCAGTAAGGCAATTTCGGGTAAGTTCATTTCGGCAGGTTGAAGGGTTTCTGGTTAGAACTTAGGGGTAATTTGAAGGCGAAGATAAACAGAAGGAGGGGAATGGACAATTGACAATTGACAATTGACAATTGAAAATTGAAAATTGAAAATGGAGGATAGAGGATCGAGGTTAGAGAGTCGAAATAGAGGATAAAGCTTCTAAAATCAAGAGAATAGAATTAGAAAAGATAAGCCCTGCCAATTTTTACCAATAACCATTAACCAATCAACAAACCATTAACCAATAACCATTAACCAATAACCATTAACCATTAACCATTAACCATTAACCAATAACCAATAACCATTAACTCTTAACCCTGATCCCCAACACCTTAAACAATAAACTTTAAACCAGAAACTTGAAACTACAAAAATGATACAGGCTGAAGCCAAAAATGTAAACTTCTATTACGGTGATTTTCAGGCGTTGAAAGACATCAGCATGACTTTTGAGCCGAGCAGTGTTACGGCGCTTATCGGGCCGTCAGGATGCGGGAAATCTACCTTCCTGCGACTTTTTAGCCGTATGAACGAACTTATCGGAAACACCCGGCTTGAAGGCCTGGTAAGTGTTGACGGGAAAAATATCTATGATAAAGATGTGCAGGTTGATGAGATCCGCAAGAGAATAGGCATGGTTTTTCAGAAGCCAAACCCATTTCCGAAATCCATTTTTGAGAATGTGGCTTATGGGCTGAGGGTGAATGGCATA
>JAKLFM010000153.1 GCA_022711175.1 Bacteroidota bacterium
ATTCAATATCTTAGCAGAAAATAAACGCCAATTCATTATTCTGCTCATGCACAACTTAAAGACAAATTTCGACAAGTTTTTTGGCATTACAAAATCCTTCTTCGCACCCCGCATCAATACCTTCGATAACTTCATGGATTATCCAAGAAAGCCCAAAATGTCTGATTGTCAGATTATAGCATTGGTACTTACTACTGAATCTATCGGTATTGATTCGGAAAATTACCTGTTTGGCAAGCTCAAATCAGATCATGCTAAAGATTTTCCAAACCTGATTGACCGAAGCAACTTTAATCGCAGACGCAAGCGTTTATATCCCCTGCTTGCTGATCTGAATAAAGGACTTGCCGATATACTGAATGAAGGCGAGAATGCCTATCTGGTTGACTCAATACCGGTTCCTGTTTGTCAGATAGCCAGGGAGAAGCGTAGCAAAATCTGCAAAGAGAACTTCGAAACTGCTCCTGATAAAGGATATTCCGCTGTAAGTAAGTCCTATTATTATGGTTACAAATTGCACCTGGTTACTTCGGTTCGTGGCGTATTTTCGAGTATGGATATGAGCAAGGCCAGCGTTCATGATGTCCATTATCTGTCTGATATAAAACACTCTGATCTAAGCAATTGCACCCTGATAGGTGATAAAGGTTACCTGTCAAAGGAACATCAGGTTGATTTGTTTTCATCATGCAACATTCGTCTGGAAACACCAAAAAGATCAAATCAGAAGAATAGGGAGCCTTTCAATTATATCTTCAAAAGGTCAAGAAAACGAATCGAAACTCTATTCTCACAATTGTGCGACCAGTTCATGTTGAAACGCAATTATGCCAAAACTAATATCGGGGTTTCGGTCAGGATACTTGCAAAAATAACTGCTGTCACAACACTTCAATATCTGAACCATACTAGTCATAAACCTTTGAATAAACTAAAATATGCCCTCGCTTCTTAATCGCACAACGGGTT
>JAKLFM010000154.1 GCA_022711175.1 Bacteroidota bacterium
CAATATCTGAACCATACTAGTCATAAACCTTTGAATAAACTAAAATATGCCCTCGCTTCTTAATCGCACAACGGGTTCATAATACTTTTATTTTTACATCATGCAAATGTAATAAATTCATTTTCTTCTATTTAGGTCTTACATATTTGAGCAGCACCTTGTTTGCGGTACGATAAAGAATTATCTTTGTATTTTAGCGGCCGAAAAAATTTAGAAATACCCATCTAATTCAAACACTAATTAAATAGTCAAACGATGTCGTTAAGCACCAAAACAACCGACCTGAAGCGCAGAATGCGGGAAGCCTTAAGTGGAGGAGGAGAGAAGGCCATTGAAAAACAGAAGGCTACCGGTAAAATGACTGCCCGCGAAAGGATTATAGCTCTGCTTGATCCTAAGACATTTCATGAGTATGATTTGTTTGTTGAACATGCCGGTCGTGATTTTGACATGAGCGATAAGTACCTTCCCGGCGATGGGGTTATCACCGGCACAGGCACCATCAACGGTTACCCGGTTTGCATTTTTGCACAGGATTTTACAGTTGCCGGTGGTTCACTTGGATACATGCATGCAAAAAAAATCACCAAGATCATGGATCATGCCATGAAACTAAAGGTGCCGCTGATTGGTATCAACGATTCGGGTGGCGCACGCATCCAGGAAGGTGTTAACTCCCTGGCCGGTTATGGTGAGATTTTTTGGCGCAATACCCAGGCTTCGGGTTTTATTCCTCAAATATCAGTCATTCTTGGCCCGTGTGCCGGTGGTGCCGTTTATTCTCCCGCTCTTACCGATTTCGTTTTTGTTGTTGACAACATCTCCAAGATGTTCATCACAGGGCCGGAAGTAATAAAAACGGTTCTTGGTGAAGATGTTTCGATGGAAGAACTCGGAGGAGCAAGAGTTCAGGCTGAAATTACAGGTAATGCACACTTTTTTG
>JAKLFM010000155.1 GCA_022711175.1 Bacteroidota bacterium
ATCCTCCTGGCTTTTCCCGGTTAACTTCAGACTCCCTGCAAATGAGATATCCCCGAGCAGGAAAAGCACTGCACAGATAACAATCCTGATACCTGAGGTATTTAGGAATTGTGTTTGTGAAATGGGTTTTTTCATTATGGTAAGAATTACTTGAGTTTTTCAGTCAGCGGTCTTGCAATCTATATGCTGCCGCAGGTTGTCAGTTCCTTATGTTCTGCAGGCATTGGCTCAAAAATGAGGTTCACCCTATAAAATTAGGTCTTTTTGATATTACTTTTTGATCACTATGGAAATTTTATATTTCTTTACTAAGTACATGACAAAAATTTACAACATTGGTTAAAGCTACTTATATCGCTGCTAAAAAGCAAGTTGGCTATATAATTCAATCCATACTTGAACAAGCTCTTGGCTCTTCTGCCGTGCTTTTTAATCTTAATGGGCCTGAGCGAGTCAAGATATATTCCAGCCTTATAAGCCCAGACATAAGCGATCAACACCAGTGACATTAGTTTACTTACACGCTCAACATCTGTCAGATGAGTATCTTCAATGTTAAAACCGCTGGTCTTCAGGGCCTTAAACGCAGATTCGATCTGACATCTTTCCTTATACACGGTCTGGGCTTCATCAGGTTTTTTGAACGACACTATTATTTGAAGTTCGGGAGCGTTTTCCTTGTTTATTACCCTGGAAGCAGAGAGGTAACAGAGTTCTCCATTGACACGAACTATCCTGCGATAAAAGGCACGCTGGTTAACCTTCAGGTTATTGAAAA
>JAKLFM010000156.1 GCA_022711175.1 Bacteroidota bacterium
CCGACGCAGAGGAAGGACTTCTTTTTCAGTATCTGCTGAAATATTTCTTTTGAATGCATTATCCGGATATTAATAGTCGCTTGCCTTCAGGCGCTCAGCATTCTCTGCCATCTGAAGCTTATCGAGCAGTTCCTGTATGTTCCCGTCGAGCACTACCGGCAGGTTATAGATTGTCAGGTTGATGCGGTGGTCAGTGACCCTTCCCTGGGGATAGTTGTAAGTTCTGATCTTTGCAGACCGGTCCCCGGAGGAGACCATTGTCTTGCGCTTAAGCGAGATTTCATCGAGGTACTTCTGATACTCGAGGTTATACAGGCGTGTGCGCAGCTCCTTCATCGCTTTCTCGAAGTTCTTGATCTGCGATTTCTCATCCTGACAGGTGACAACGATACCTGTTGGTACGTGTGTGAGCCTGATCGCCGAGTAGGTTGTGTTGACGCTCTGTCCGCCCGGACCCGATGAACAGTATGTATCCTTGCGTATATCCTCGTTACGTATCTCGATGTCAAATTCGCCTGCTTCGGGCAGCACTGCAACTGTTGCAGCAGAGGTATGTATGCGGCCCTGTGTTTCGGTCTGGGGCACACGCTGAACACGGTGCACGCCGGACTCATACTTCATAATTCCGTAAACGCCATCGCCCTGTATTGCAAACACAATCTCCTTATACCCTCCGGCTGTCCCTTCGGTAAAGTAGTTCAGATCAACCTTCCAGCCCCTCGACTCAATGTATTTTGAGTACATCCGGTACAGGT
>JAKLFM010000157.1 GCA_022711175.1 Bacteroidota bacterium
ATGGAGTATCTCAGGAACCTTAAGAAGTTCGCCGGTGATCAGGGTAATGTTGAGGTGAACAAAATGCTTGTTTACATAGGCGACCAGTCCTTTAGAACAGGCGATGTGCGAGTCGTTTCGTGGAGGGAGTTTACCGGACAAGTGGTATGACCGATGTGCCTATGTGGTCAAAGAAATAATAACACCTAGCACTACCTATGTGAATCCTATGTATCTATTGTGCCGCCGCCTGTCCCGCAAAGCGGGATGGTTCATAGAGTCTCGCAAAGCGGGATGGTTCAAAAAGAATAACACCTAGCACTTCCTATGTGAATCCTATGTGTCTATTGTGTCGCCGCCTGTCCCGCAAAGCGGGATGGTTCATATAGTCCCGCAAAGCGGGATGGTTAACTATCAAAATATGACAAAGAAAGAACTCGATCAACTTACGTACAACATCCTCGGTTGTGCCATCGAAGTTCACAAAGAACTAGGTCCTGGCCTACTCGAAAGCGTATATGAAAAATGCCTCGCACATCTCCTGAAAGAAAAAGGCTATACTATACAGCGGCAGCAAAGCGTACCCTTTCAATTTCACGGCCTCGAACTGGATTGTGACCTGCGATACGATCTGCTCGTTAATGATTTAATCATCGTTGAACTGAAGGCTGTGGATGCACTTCTTCCGGTGCATGAGGCTCAGTTGCTTACCTACCTTAAACTCCTGAACAAGCCGAAAGGAATCCTTATCAATTTCAACTGT
>JAKLFM010000158.1 GCA_022711175.1 Bacteroidota bacterium
CGGGAAGCAGGTGTCCGGCAGCCGCTCAATGAGGGTGTGTGAGGTAGCAGGCAAGTGAAATGACATGGTGCTGCTGTGCGGCTGCGGCATGAATGCCTGGGCTGAGGAACGAAGCACAGGTATTGATGAGAGCAGCATAGGTGTGCGGTGGGAAATACTCGTCCGAGCGATGATGCGGGAAGGTCTTTGGCAGCTTTTGTTGGCTATGGAGGAAGAAGCGGGTGGATAACCGTTGGGTTGTGTGACCTGCTGACTTCACAGTCGCCGTGAGAAAGGGAATTGAAAATTGAAAATTGAAAATTACTGCTGTGATAGTTAGGATAAATATTGATTTGCGGGGAGGAGGCGTCTGGAAGGCAGCGGGGAACTTGCGGGATGGCAGGTGACACCCAGCGACTGACGGAATAGACGACATATGCTGCCGTGCGGCTGCGAAATGGCTGACGTGAATGGAGAGAATGACGAATGTAATGAAGCGACCGAAAGTGAAGGCGAATGAAAGGCTGGCTGGTGAAGCATATTTGAGCACTGCCGAAATTGTGAGGTACGAACAATGAGGGTGTGCTATGCGTGGAAGTGAGGAACGAACGACCGAACCTGCCAGACATGAAATGAAGCCGGAACGGCAGGCGCGTAATGAAAAGAGGAATGAACGGAATGAACTGCAGCTATTGCAGCAGCATGGATGCGGGAAGGGCTAAGATAGCTCGTAAACTG
>JAKLFM010000159.1 GCA_022711175.1 Bacteroidota bacterium
GTTCCCATAGTTTAGAGGTTGAGAATATTTGGGTCACATCCAAAGGACAATGGTTCGACTCCATTTGGGAACACATAAAAGCCCTCATCGCTTAGTTGGTTTAAAGCACTTGGCTTACATCCAAGAGAATCCTATGTTCGAGTCATAGTGAGGGCACATAATATTTTAAGATCTCGTAGTTCAATGGATAGAATAAAAGTTTGCGGAACTTTAGATTGCGAGTTCGAGTCTCGCCGAGATCACTTTACTTCCAAGATGTTAAGCTTTGAAACTCTTCTCTTAACCGTTCAAGTGTAATATATTCTGTATTTATTCCGTATTATTTCTATAAATTTTCTGTATTAATTATTACTGAATAATTACTTTTGCTTTTTCTCTTCTTAAATCTCTTATGATGACGTTGACTTCTCCTTGATTGGTTTCTACCGCTTTAACTTTACCATATTCCTCACCATCAGTACAACCAGTTTTTTTCTCGAATTTCTTAATGGCTTCTGCTTCATTTTTTACATTTTTGGATAAATATATTCTTCTTCCATCTTCCGCTAGAATAATGAACATTCTTACTGTGCCGTCTTCACCAAATGGATCGTCATCAGAAAATTTTTCGTTCAAAAAATTATAAAATTCAGTTTTCATTCTTTTATATATATATTAAAAAAATAGACAGTTTTTTGATGATTAAGAATTTCCATTTATTCG
>JAKLFM010000016.1 GCA_022711175.1 Bacteroidota bacterium
TCCTGGCGACGTGATACTTGTTGCCGGCAAAGGGCACGAAAAATACCAGGAAATCAAGGGCGTTCGTCACCATTTCGACGATAAGGAGCAACTCGCGGAATTCCTTCTGGATGAGGACCTTGTAACTGACAAACCCAATTAAACCATGTTGTATTACCTTTTCACATATCTCGATAAAGCGTACGATTTTCCCGGAGCAGGCATGTTCCAGTACATATCGTTCAGGGCTGCTTTCTCGGCAATCCTGTCTCTGGTTATTTCATTATTATATGGAAAAAAAATTATTAACTACCTCAGAAAAAAGCAGATAGGTGAAACCATAAGGGAACTCGGTCTCGAAGGTCAAACACAAAAAGCTGGTACTCCCACCATGGGCGGCCTTATCATACTTGGTGCAATACTTATCCCAACCCTGCTTTTCGCCAAACTCAATAATATCTATGTCCTGCTGATGATTTTTGCCACTGTTTGGCTTGGCTTCATCGGCTTCCTCGACGATTACATCAAGGTTTTCAGGAAGAACAAGGAGGGTTTGGCAGGGAAATTTAAAATTCTGGGACAGGTGATTGCTGGTCTCGTCATTGGCGGGACATTGTATTTCAGCGACAGTGTTGTAATTCGTGAAAAACTTCCCGAAAAGAAGGACCGCACCACTTCCGAAATTTCTGCCTTTGAGCGTGAATCAAGCCATATCGTTAAGTTTTCTCCAAAGTCAGAGAAATCTCTAAAAACCACTATCCCGTTCTTCAAAAATAATGAGTTCGATTATAAGGTACTGATTGACTGGGCCGGCGATAAAGCTGGTAAATACGCCTGGTTTGTATTCATCCTTATCGTGATCTTCATCATCACGGCAATTTCGAACGGCGCCAATCTCACTGATGGCATGGATGGCCTGGCGACAGGCACCTCAGCCATCATTGGCATTACCCTCGGCTTGCTGGCATGGGTGAGCGGCAACATTGTTTTTGCCGATTACCTCAACATCATGTATATCCCCAATACCGGTGAACTGGTGGTATATATGAGTGCATTTGTCGGGGCGTGTACCGGATTTCTGTGGTACAACTCATACCCGGCACAGGTTTTTATGGGCGACACCGGCAGCCTCGCACTCGGCGGAGTAATCGCAGCATTTGCCTTCATGATAAGGAAAGAGTTGCTCATCCCAATCCTTTGCGGAATATTCATCGTTGAAAATCTTAGCGTGGTGATACAGGTGTCGTGGTTCAAATTCACAAGAAGAAGATATGGCGAAGGACGAAGAGTGTTCCTGATGGCACCGTTGCATCATCATTACCAGAAACAGGGCTACCATGAATCGAAGATTGTGCTGCGTTTTCTCATTGTTGAGATTATGCTTGCCATACTGACATTTATAACGTTGAAGATCAGGTAATAAAAAGAATGTGAGCCAGAAGATAGCCATACTTGGAGCAGGCGAAAGTGGGGTAGGAACAGCTATCCTGGCTCAGAAAAAAGGTTTTGATGTATTCCTATCGGATAACGGAAAAATCAAGGAAAAATACGCCAGCGTTCTTTTACATCATGGAATAGCATACGAAGAAGGCATGCATTCGACTGATAAGATACTGGATGCGGTTGAAATAATCAAAAGTCCCGGTATTCCTGATGTAGTGCCAATCGTGCAAAAGGCTGTTGCCGTTGGAATACCGGTGATATCGGAACTTGAGTTTGCAGCCCGGTACACGCGTGCAAAAAAGATTTGCATAACCGGAAGCAACGGTAAAACTACAACCACTCTGCTCACCTACCACATACTGAAAAATGCCGGGCTTAATGCGGGATTGGCAGGTAACGTCGGGAAAAGTTTTGCCCAGCAGGTAGCCGAAAATGATTTTGATTGGTATGTGTTGGAAATCAGCTCGTTTCAATTGGATAACATGTTTGATTTCAAAGCCGAAATAGCTGTACTCACCAATATCACCCCCGACCATCTCGACAGGTACGAACACCAGTTCAGCCGCTACATTGATTCTAAATTCCGCATTACCCGCAATCAAACAAGCAATGATGCCTTCATCTGTAACCTGGATGATGAAGTAACCGCCGCCGAGATTTCCCGAAGGCAGATTGCAGCTACCGTTTATCCTTTCAGCTATTCCATGCAGCCTGGAACATGTGCATTTGTCAATAAAAACGAACTAACCGTCAATATTTATAACGACCCTTTCACTATGACTTTGGAAGAATTAGCCCTCCAGGGGCGTCACAACATCTACAACTCGATGGCAGCCTCCATTGCTTCGCGCCTTACTGAAATCCGCAAGGAAACGATAAAGCAATCGCTCAGCGATTTCGAAAATGTTGAACACCGCCTCGAATATGTCGCCCGTATTCATGGCATTGATTTCATCAATGACTCAAAGGCGACAAATGTAAACAGCACCTGGTTTGCACTCGAAAGCATCGAAAAACCGGTAATATGGATAGCCGGGGGCGTTGATAAAGGCAATGACTACAGCAAGCTTTTCGAGCTTGTAGCCGCCAAGGTCAAAGCCCTAATATGCCTGGGCACTGATAACACTCCCATCATCGAAGCATTTGCCGATAAGGTGGGAGCCATTTATGAGACCCAAAGTGCAGAACAGGCCGTTTTGATGGCATATTCAATTGGTAAAATTGACGACGTAGTGCTACTATCGCCGGCTTGTGCCAGTTTCGACCTGTTTGAAAACTACGAAGACCGCGGTAACCAGTTCAAGAAAGCTGTTCGCGGATTGTAATGAATGGTTAATTTGTTGTTTTTACAACCATGTAAAATAATAGAGACTGATGGGCAAGCTGTTTCAAAATATTAAAGGTGATAAGGTGATATGGGGAGTGGTGATCATTCTCACGGTCTTTTCAATATTGGCGGTTTACAGTTCAACAACCACGCTGGCCTATCGCACCAGGCAGGGCAATACCGAATATTACCTGATGAAACACCTGAGCATTCTTGTTTTTGGTTTCCTCCTCATGTACCTGGCCCATAAAGTGAAATATATCTATTATGCCCGTATTTCGCAGCTTGCAATGATATTTTCGGTTCCTCTGCTGCTTTATACACTATTGTTCGGGGCTTCGATAAATGAAGCATCACGCTGGACAACTCTTCCCGGTATCAACATCATGTTTCAGCCTTCCGATTTTGCCAAACTGGCGCTCATCATGTTTGTAGCCAGAATGCTTGCCAAAAGGCAGGAAAACATCAAAGATTTTAAATCTGCTTTTGTTCCCATACTAATACCCATACTCATAATCTGCGGACTTATCTTGCCTGCAAATTTTTCGACTGCTGCATTGCTTTTTGTAACATGCATCGTTCTTATGTTTATCGGACGGGTTAACCTGCGCTACATTGCTGCCATGATAGGAATAGGGGCGGTTGTTCTTACCCTGTTCCTGTCATTCCTGTATTTCTCTCCAAAATCAAGTGGCCGCCTCGGGACATGGCAAAACCGCATCGAACATTTTGTGAATGGCGACAGCGAAGAAAACTACCAGGTTGAACAGGCAAAAATTGCTATCGTTAATGGTGGTGTGATAGGTAAACTGCCCGGCAGCAGCATGCAGAAGAATTTTCTTCCCAACCCTTTCAACGATTTTATCTATGCCATCATCATCGAAGAATATGGCATCCTCGGCGCCCTGATCATTTTGCTGATGTATATGATCCTGCTTTACAGGGGAATTCGCATTGTAGCCAAATCTCCTGGTAATTATGGCGCTTTCCTGGCCATTGGGGTCACATTCAGCCTGGTTTTCCAGGCAATGATTAATATGGCAGTCGCTGTAAACCTTGTACCGGTTACCGGACAACCATTGCCGCTGGTAAGTATGGGCGGAACAAGCATCTGGTTTACCAGTATTGCCATCGGGATTATTCTGAGTGTTAGTAAAGAACAGGAGTCGGGTGAATTGCCAAACGAAATGGAACATGCAACAGCTTAAGAACATGCGCGTGATAGTGAGCGGGGGAGGCACCGGGGGACATATTTTCCCGGCTGTTGCAATTGCCAATGCCATAAAGGAAGCAGCGCCGGCAGCCGAGATTTTATTTGTCGGGGCAAAAGGTCGTATGGAGATGGAAAAAGTACCTGCTGCCGGTTACCCGATTATGGGATTGTGGATTAGCGGGCTTCAACGCAGGCTTACTATTGATAACCTGTCATTTCCGTTCAAGGTGGTATTCAGTTTTCTTAAAGCACGGCAGATCATCAGGGAGTTCAAACCCGATATGGCAATAGGCACCGGAGGCTATGCTTCGTGGCCAACCTTAAGTGCCGCAGCAAAAAAAGGAATACCCACATTTATTCAGGAACAAAACTCATTTCCCGGCATTACAAACAAGAAGCTTGCGAAACGTGCAAAACTGATTTTTGTTGCCTACAACGGCATGGAGAAGTATTTTCCGGCAGATAAGCTACGATTGTTTGGTAACCCCATAAGGCATGATATTGCCGGTAACAATATCTCCAGGAACGAAGCTTCAGCCTTTTTTGGACTTGATGCCGCGAAGAAAACACTGCTCATTGTAGGAGGCAGCCTCGGTGCACTTACCATCAACGAGAGCATCAGTGAAGGGCTGAAATTATTCGCTGACAACAATATACAGGTACTCTGGCAAACCGGTAAATCCTATGCCGGCAAAGCCGCTGCAGCCGTAATCAGCGCATCGGGTGCAAAGCAGGTGACGCTGCCATTTATTTCGCGCATGGATTTGGCCTATGCTGCGGCCGATTTCATCGTATCCCGGGCCGGAGCCATTGCTATTTCGGAAATCTGTGCCGTTGGGAAGCCTTGCATCCTCGTGCCTTCGCCCAATGTTGCCGAAGACCACCAGACAAAGAACGCCATGGCTCTTGCCGAAAAAAATGCTGCCTTGGTGGTGAGCGATCAGCGTGCAAGAAACGAGCTGGCTGATGAAATTATCAAGCTGGCGGCAGACGAAAGCCTTAAACTAAAACTCAAAACTAATATTTCAAAACTGGCCCATAAAAATGCTGCTGCTGAAATAGCGGCTGAAATACTCAAAACGGTTAGAACGAAACATTAATCAGGCAAAACGTTGGATATCAGTAAAGTGGCATCGGTGTATTTTCTTGGAATCGGCGGCATTGGAATGAGCGCCCTGGCCCGCTATTTCAGAAGCCTTGGAGCGCAAGTTTCGGGATACGACCGCACACCGTCACCGCTTACGACAGCTCTGCAAAATGAAGGAATGGATATCGCTTTTACCGATGATGTGAGTCTTATTCCTCCGGGTATCGATATGGTTGTGAATACTCCTGCCGTGAAGCAGGACCACCCGGCATATGAATATTTCAGGGAATCTGGCATACCAGTGTATAAAAGAGCTGAAGTACTCGGAATGATATCAGCTCAATACAAAACCATTGCCATCGCCGGAACCCACGGAAAAACCACAACCACAACCCTCACAGCACATATACTCACACATTCGCATATTAAATGCCAGGCTTTCCTCGGTGGCATTTCGAGAAATTATGACAGCAACCTGCTGCTCGATGACCATTCGCCTTTCCTTGTAGCCGAAGCCGATGAATTCGACAGGTCATTTTTGCACCTGCATCCGCATATTGCCGTTATCACAAGTGTTGATGCCGATCATCTTGACATTTACGGCAACCATGAATCACTGCTTGAATCATTTACAAGCTTTGCCGGTAACATAAAAGAAGGAGGAACACTGATCATTAAACGGGGACTTGAGTTGCCGCTCAGGCTGAATGCGGATGTTAAGGTGTTCCGTTACTCTTCAGGAGGCGTGTGCGACTTTTATCCTCAGAACCTGCGGCTCGAACATGGATTATACACCTTCGACCTGCGTTACCCGGAAGGTTTGATACCTGGTCTTACACTTGGTGTACCGGGATTTTACAACATCGAAAATGCAGTGGCAGCTTCGGCTTGTGCGTTGCTGAGCGGCGTTTCGCAGCGTGAGCTGCGCGATGCACTCGCCTCTTTCAATGGTGTTGAAAGGCGCTTTGATATCCGGATAAATGAAGGTGGCCTGGTTTATCTCGACGATTACGGCCATCACCCCGAAGAGTTGAAAGCATGTATTTCTTCAATAAGGCAAATGTTTCCGGGGAAGAAAATTACTGGTATTTTCCAGCCGCACCTCTATACCCGCACCCGCGATTTTGCCACGGAGTTTGCCGAAGAGCTCAGCCACCTTGATGAAGTGATCTTGCTTCCCATTTACCCTGCAAGAGAGACCCCTATTCCAGGTATAACATCCGAATGGTTGCTCGAACTCATCTCCAATCCTGATAAAAAACACGTGGGCAAGTCAGAGATACCTGCCTGCCTTGATCCGGGTTCACTCGAAGTGCTTGTTACTATGGGCGCCGGCGATATTG
Organism: Bacteroidota bacterium; assembly: GCA_022711175.1. Classification (GTDB taxonomy): domain Bacteria; phylum Bacteroidota; class Bacteroidia; order Bacteroidales; family UBA4417; genus UBA4417. The sequence goes on from JAKLFM010000016.1 coordinate 6,393, forward strand.
ACACATTGGTAAAACCTATTGAAGATTATTTGAAACAATTTCTTCATACAAATCAGTACAAGCGATGAAACTGTTTCTCAAAATATTGCTGATCATCGTCTGGACAGCCCTGGTTGCCGGAGCTATTGTGCTTATGAGCTTCGCCAATAAGAGCCACGACCTTGAACGCTGCCAGGGGCTCGAAGTAAAAATTGATTACCCTGGTGACGGACGACTGACAACTCCCGACATCGTGAAATCACAGTTGGTGAAGGAATTCGGCAAATTTGAGAATAAATTAATCAGTGATATCTCAGTTGAAAAAATAAACCGTTTTCTTGGTCAAAATCAATATCTCAGCAAGTGCGATGTTCATCTCACAGTCGAAGGGCTTTTAGTAGCCAATGTAACACAAAACGACCCGATACTCAGGGTAATGACCGACGGTGGCAAAAGCTACTATATTGACAGTGAAGGGAATATCATGCTGGCGAATCCGGTTTTTCCTGTCAGGGTAATGGTAGCAGGCGGTTTTATAAACATGGGAAACAACCCTCAAGGTAAGAATATCAGCTCTTTCTCAAAAAGCACAAAGAATATTTCCCAGGGTTTGATCAACCTGCTTAATTGCCACAAAGTTTCGCAGGCCATTACTCACGACAGTATTATGATGGCTTTAACAGAGCAATTGTTCGCTGAAGCTGACGGGAATATTAAATTGCTGACAAAGACGGGACATCATATTGTAAATCTTGGCAATGCCGACAATCTGGCGGAGAAGTTCCTGAAACTCGAAACTTTTTATCGCTCGGTGATGCCTAAAGTAGGATGGGATCGATACAAATCAATCAACTTAGCTTATAAAAACCAGGTAATCTGCACAAAATAAACCACTATGGAATCTGATATAATTGTCGGACTCGACATTGGAACTACCAAAATCGCCGCGATCGTTGGTCGGCGTAACGAACTCGGGAAAATAGAAATACTCGGTCACGGACGTACCGAATCAATTGGCGTCCACAGGGGGCTCATCACCAACATAAGCGATACGGTACAATCCATTCAGCGTGCTGTAACTGAGGCTGAACAACGGTCGGGGGTAACCATTAAAACCGTTAATGTAGGTATTGCAGGGCAGCACATCCGGAGTATTCAGCATCGCGGATATATCATTCGCAGAAATCCCGAAGTGGAAATTACACAGGAGGAACTGGACAACCTCACCGCGAGCATGTATAACCTGGCAATGAATCCTGGCGAAAAGATTATTGACGTGATTCCACAGGAATACACGGTTGATGGCGAAAGTGGCATTAAGGAACCCAAAGGCATGATGGGGCACCAGTTGGAGGCCAATTTTCATATCATCACAGGGCAGATGACTGCGGCCATGAACATTCGCAAGTGCATCGAGCGTGCCGGCTATTTTGTCGAAAATATGATTCTCGAACCGTTAGCCTCTGCCGAATCAGTATTGAGCGATGACGAAAAAGAAGCCGGGGTTGTGCTGGTTGATATCGGAGGAGGCACCACTGATATTGCTATCTACCTCGATGGTATTATCAGGCACACAGCCGTAGTGCCTTTCGGTGGTGAGATCATTACTGAGGACATTAAAACCGGCTGTGCCATCATGAAGAAACATGCCGAAGACCTGAAAGTGAAATTCGGATCTACGCTGGCACGCGAAAATCGCAACGAAGAAGTAGTTGCCATCCCGGGCCTGCGCGGGCGTCCGCCAAAAGAAATAACACTGCGCAACCTTGCCAGCATCATACAGGCAAGGATGGAAGAAATACTCGAATACGTCTTTAGCGAAATTAAGAATACTGGCCTCGAAAAGCGACTTATAGGCGGGATAGTTATCACTGGCGGCGGCGCACTGCTCAAACATACCGAGCAGCTCACTGCCTTTATTACCGGCCTCGATACGCGTATAGGATATCCAAACGAACACCTTGCAAGTACCGCCGGCGATGAAATAACGAGTCCCATGTATGCTACAGGAATAGGATTGGTTATGCTTGGTATGCAGCGCAGCGAACGTGCCCGAAAACTCATACCTCAGCCCGTTGAAGAAGATAGTGGCGATGAAAATAAAAAAGGGAAAAAGAGAACTAAGAAAACCGAAACCCAGAAACCTTGGACCAAAGGCAAAGGCTTTATTGATTGGTTCAGGGATTTCTTCGACGACGGTACTTTGAGTTAATAATTCACAACCATTTTGTTAACAAAATATTATCAGGTTATAAATAGCCACAGTGTTAAACAACTAATTTCGGAGGAATAAAAATGCTCGATATGCTCAAATTCGACCTGCCTAAAGAACAGGCCAACATTATTAAAGTGATAGGCGTAGGCGGTGGTGGCAGCAATGCCGTTACTCATATGTTTAAACAAGGAATCAAAGGTGTTGATTTCTTCATTTGCAATACTGATGCCCAGGCACTCGCTATCAGCCCCGTTCCCAACAAAATTCAACTTGGTGCTACAGGCCTTGGAGCAGGTTCGCGCCCTGATGTGGGACGTGAAGCCGCATTGCAGAAAGCCGACGAAATTCGTGAAATGTTCCTTTCCAATACATCAATGCTGTTTATTACAGCCGGAATGGGTGGCGGAACAGGAACCGGAGCCGCTCCGGTGATTGCCCAGGTTGCCCGTGAACTCGGCATACTTACCGTTGGCATTGTCACAAAACCGTTTGCTTTCGAAGGCCGCAAACGCGACCAGTTTGCCGATGCAGGAATCGAAGAGCTAAAGAAATATGTTGATACAATTCTTGTCATATGCAATGATAAACTCCTCGATCTGCAGGGCGATCTTAAACTCAGCCAGGCATTCGGCAAAGCCGACGATGTACTTACCATTGCAGCTAAAGGGATTGCCGAAATTATTACTGTTACCGGACGCATCAATGTTGACTTTGAAGATGTTAAAACCGTTATGCTTAAGAGCGGCAAAGCCATCATGGGAGCCGGAATGGCTGAAGGGCAAGACAGGGCAATTGATGCTGTGCAGATGGCACTCAATTCGCCACTCCTCGATGATACCGATATAAAAGGCGCCGACAATATTTTGCTCTACATCACATCGGGCAAAAACGAATTATCACTCGAAGAGCTCAATGAGATCACCAATTACATTACCGATCAGGCAGGGCAGGAAGCCAACCTGATATGGGGTGACAGTATTGATGATACACTGGATGACGAAATATCCATCACATTGATTGCCACTGGCTTCGATAAACGCGACAAGATTGTTCATAACATCGATGGTTCCGAACAGTACAAACCAATGATGAACCTGCCGGTGAACAAGTCTTCAGAAATACAGGAAGTTACACTTGTTTCAAAAGAGAATATTCCGGCTGAACCTATTGAACCTCCCCAGCGTATCTCAGTTGCTGCACCCGATCTTACCGTCCCATCGTTTGAAACATCGCAACATGCAATCAAACCTGAAGAACAATTAAGGGAGGTAGATGCAGAGCCGGAAATACTTTTCAGGCCTGCTTCCCCGGTAAAACAGGCTCCCGAACTTGAGATCACCAATCCGGTACTTGAAAGCAATCATCAAACGGATACCGAAGTTAAAAAAGCTGCGCCTCCGGTTGAACATGTTCAGCAGGACCGTATTTCAAAGCTCAAAGAAATGAGTATGCATCTGAAGAAACCGGGCAGTATTGAAGAACTCGAACGCCAACCGGCTTATATGCGCCGCGGCATCGATCTTCCCGATGCTTCATCATCAAACGAGAACGGGCAGTCGCGTTATACCGTTGGACTCGACGGCAGCCCTCAGTCAGGACTCAGGGAAAACAACTCTTTCCTTCACGACAACGTTGATTAATACAAAATAAATTCCGTTATGGAACTTGAAAAACTTATCAACGACGATATAAAGCAAACCATGCTTGCCCGCGATAACCGCAAACTCGAAGCCCTGCGGGCTATCAAGGCTGCTTTATTGCTCGAAAAAACCGGTAAAGACCTGAACTGGAATGGAGAAATACCCGAAGAAGTTGAGCTTAAGCTTTTGCAGAAGCTGGTAAAAATGCGCCGCGAAAGTGCTGAACTCTATAAAGCACAAAACCGGCCCGATCTTGTTGAAGAAGAATTGTTTCAGGCTTCGATCATTGAAAAGTATTTACCTGCTCAAATGGATGAAGCTGAAATTGAAGCTACTGTCAAGTCGGTGATCAACCAAACCGGTGCTCAAACAATGAAAGATATGGGCAAGGTTATGGGCATAGCATCAAAAACCCTGGCAGGCAAAGCCGACAATAAAACCCTTTCCGAAATTGTGAAACGACTGCTTGGTTCCTAAACCTTGTTAACTTGTATTTACGTGTAAAAGCCCTGTCAGTCGATGGCAGGGCTTTTTACATAAAATAACCGCCCCTTTGCGGAGGCGGCTTTAAGGGAAATGAAACTCAATTATGCTCCTAACTGTAAGCGGTAGAAGCTTTTAACAGTGAGTTCTTTATCGGTTTTCTGTATAAACTCGCGAACCGAAAGTTTGCTGTCGTTAATGAATTCCTGGTTGAGCAGGGTGCTTTCCTTGTAAAACTTATTGAGCTTGCCAAGAGCAATCTTTTCGAGCATCTCTTCAGGTTTACCTTCGGCACGAGCCTGTTCCTTGCCAATTTCAATTTCGCGGGCAATTACATCTTCAGATACATCGTCCTTATCAACAGCGATGGGGCTCATAGCAGCTGCCTGCATGGCAACGAATTTACCAACCTCGTCAAAGCCAAGAACATTGGCTTTGTTGAAACCTAACACTGTGGCAAGCCTGTTGCCAAAATGGTTGTATGCAACAACAGCAGGAGCTTCGATACAATGATAGTGGGCAAGTTCCATTTTTTCGCCGGTTTTACCGGTAAGGTCGGTTACACCTTCGGCAACAGTGCGGCCGTTAATCGTCAGCGACTTCAGGGCATCAAGGCTGGCGGGTTTAACTTCGATGGCCAGGTTGATGAGCTTATGGGCGAAATCAACAAATTCTTCATTTTTAGCTACAAAGTCAGTTTCGCAGTTCAGCATAATGATTGCACCAAACGTTTTGCTTTCGTTCACTTTTGCGATAACGATTCCCTGGTTGGCATCACGGTCGGCGCGTTTTACGGCCAGTTTTTGTCCTTTTTTGCGGAGAATATCAATAGCCTTGTCGAAATCGCCATCCGATTCTACCAGGGCGTTTTTACAGTCCATCATTCCGGCGCCAGTCATCTGGCGCAGTTTGTTAACTTCAGCAGCAGTAATAGCCATTGTATTATGTATTTTGTGTTATTGATAAGGGACGCATTGGCTTGCGTCCCTCGAAATTTGTTACTTGTTTTTCAGAACCTCTTAAGGCCTGCTTTTGCGGGGAGCTCCGCCACCGGGCTTACGTGCAACAACTTTGCGGGGACGCTTGGCACGTTCTTCACCTGATTCTTCGGCAGCCAGACGTTTCTTACGTGCTGCTTCGCGGGCTTCATCATCCATATCTTCTTCCTCTTCTTCGGCTTCCGATACAATGCGAACTCCATGCTCATCATATTCTTCATGCTCGTCGTCGGCACGTTTATCGCGGTCGAGTTTACGTTCGGCAAGTCCTTCTTCAATGGCTTCAACCATTTTTTTAACAACCAGCGCGATTGATTTTGAGGCGTCGTCGTTGGCCGGAATGGGAAATTCAACAAGATTTGGGTCGCTGTTGGTATCAACGATGGCGAAGGTGGGGATATTAAGTTTTCGAGCTTCGGCAACGGCGATGTGTTCTTTCATAATGTCAACAACGAAAACTGCCGAGGGTAACTTGTTAAGTTCAGCAATTGAGCCAAGGTTTTTCTCCAGTTTGGCACGTTCGCGGGTAATTTGAAGGCGCTCACGTTTCGAAATGTTGTTGAAACTTGGGCTGCTCATCAGTTTGTCAATCGACGACATTTTTTTCACCGCTTTGCGGATGGTAGCAAAATTGGTAAGCATACCGCCAGGCCAGCGTTCAGTAACATAAGGCATGTTGACAGGCTTTACAAGCTCGGCAACAAGTTCTTTTGCCTGTTTTTTGGTAGCAACAAAAAGCACTTTCTTTCCGCTTTTGGCGATCTGTTTCAGCGCGCCGGCGGCTTCGTCAATTTTGGCTATGGTTTTGTAGAGGTCAATAATATGAATTCCGTTGCGCTCCATAAAAATGTACGGAGCCATGTTGGGATTCCATTTGCGGCGCAGGTGACCGAAGTGCGAACCTGCATCCAGTAGTTCATCAAAGGTGGTTCTTGCCATTTTTGTTTTTCTCCTGATTTATTAGTTTACATTCTGTAGAAGGCAATTGCCAGGTAGTCCGCGCATAAAGCGAAGTCCTGGCAATTTAGATACTAAACTTCCTTCACACACATATTTTTTAACGCTTGCTGAACTGGAAGCGTTTACGGGCTTTTTTCTGTCCGAATTTCTTACGTTCAACCATACGGGGGTCACGCATAAGGAAACCTTCCTTTTTAAGTGCCGGACGTAATTCGGGATCAACTTCGCAAAGTGAACGGGAAATTCCGTGGCGGAGGGCTTCGGCTTGTCCTTTGATGCCACCACCGTCCAAATTAACAGCAACATCGAATTTTGCTACTGTGTTGGTAACAACAAATGGCTGTTCCACAATGTTTTGCAGAATGGCTGTGGGGAAATATTCCTTGTAATCCCTGCCGTTAACAGTGATGATTCCGTTTCCTTCCTTGAGATAAACCCTGGCGACGGCACATTTACGCCTGCCGACCGTTTTTGTATTCTCCATGCTGGTTATTTAATTTCGTGAATATTGATCAGTTTGGGTTGCTGAGCCTGGTGATCATGCTCTGAACCGGCAAATACGCGCAGGTTACGGAACAGATCGCTGCCAAGGCGGGTTTTGGGCAACATGCCGCGAACGGCTTCTTCAACCAGGAAGGTAGGCTTTTTGCGAAGCATTTCTTTGGCTGTACCTATCTTTTGGCCGCCGGGATATCCTGAATAATGAATGTATTCCTTTTCATTCATTTTGGCGCCGGTAAGGCGAACCTTGTCGGCATTGATGATGATCACGTTATCGCCACAATCGAGGTGGGGAGTATAATTGGTTTTATACTTTCCGCGAAGGATGGCTGCTACCTTGGTAGCCAAACGTCCCAATACTTCATTTTCGGCATCCACAAGAACCCACTCCTTTTTTATTTCGCCGCCTTTTGGGGTTTGTGTTTTGTAACTCAATGTATTCATCGGTTTCTGTAATAAGCTGTTAATCAAAAATCTCCCTCTTTCTTCTGAAAAGGGGTGCAAAATTATGACTTAATTTCCGATTAACCAAAATTTGCTAACAATATTTTGTTGGTAAAAACCCGGGACATTTTTTGACGTCTGAAAAATCGATTTTACATTCAAAAAAAGATTTATATTTGCAGCCGCTAAACGGATCGGGGTGTGGCGCAGTTGGCTAGCGTACTTGCATGGGGTGCAAGTGGTCGTCAGTTCGAGTCTGACCACTCCGACAAAAACAACCAGGCTTCTGAAATTTCGGAAGCCTGGTTTGTTTTTACCGGTTAAACTTCTGACAGTCAAAACCTTTTTCTCTTCTTACCTTCTTTAGGGTTACGATCACCAAAAAAAGGATCATTATCGGATTTCCATTTCCTTTTGCCTTCCTGCCTGGGAAATCCCTGATCGTTTGAATTCCTTGGTTTATAATCGGTACGGGTACTTCCCCCTGATTTTTTTCTGGTTCGCTGCCCTTCAGCTACATCAACCCTCACGGGCCTGTTGTTATAAAACTTGCCCTTGAAAGATTGTGTGAACTTATCAATATACCGGCTGTCAATTTCAACAAATGAAAAAGTATCGCCGATTTCTATTTTGCCGATTTTCATGTCGCGTACACTCACGAAGTCATTGATTACACCGATAAGTTTTGGTGGAATGAGCCCGTCCTTCCGTCCAATGCTCATGAAAACGCGGGTGAAATTGTTAGCTGACTGGGCTTCGCGGCTTTCGTCCACATTCAGGTCGCCGGCATCGCGGTAATAGTCGAGGAACCTGTTAAACTCAACCGATACAAACCGTTTGATCAACTCTTCCTGCGACATCCACTTGAGTTTCTTATAGATTACCGGGAGAAATTCCTCAACTTCTTCTTCGTTCACCTCAACATTTTCCATTTTCTCAATAACATGGTAAAGTTGTTTCTCGCAGATTTGGTGTCCCGAAGGGATTTTTGCCTGCGAGAACTCTTTGCCAACCTGCTTCTCGAGCAGGCGAATTTTATGTTTTTCCTTCAGGTTAATGATGGAGATGCTGATTCCCGATCTGCCTGCCCTGCCGGTTCTTCCGCTCCTGTGAACATATATCTCCAGTTCATCCGGCATGTTGTAATTAATCACATGAGTGAGATCGTCAACATCAATACCGCGAGCTGCGACATCTGTGGCAACCAGCATCTTTAAATGCCTGATCCTGAATTTATTCATTACATAATCGCGCTGGCTTTGGCTCAGGTCGCCATGCAAAGCCTCGGCGCTGTAGCCGTCGCGGATCAGCGAATCGGCAATCTCCTGCGTTTCCTGGCGTGTACGGCAAAAAACAATGCCATATATGTTTGGATAATAGTCGGCAATACGTTTCAGTACTTTGTAACGGTCGCGGGCATGGGCTATATAATATAGGTGTTTCACAGTTGAGGCTCCTTTTCCGCGCTGGCCTATGGTAATGGTTTCGGGCGATTTCATGTATTTCATCGCAATCTGCTCCACTTCGTTGGGCATGGTTGCTGAAAAAAGAAAAGTCCGCCTTGTTTTTGGCGTGTGGCCAATAATGGCGCTCACATCTTCCTCAAAGCCCATATTGAGCATCTCATCTGCTTCGTCGAGAACGAGGAACCGGATGTTGCCGAGTTTAATATTCCCCCTGTTGATCATATCAATCATACGGCCCGGGGTTGCGACAATGATCTGCGGCCCGGCTGCCAGCTCTTTCAATTGGCCCTGAAATCCGGCACCGCCATAAATAGGAGTGATCCTGATACCTGGTGAGTATTTGGAGTAATCCCTCAGGTCGTTGGCTATCTGAACGCAGAGTTCCCGTGTTGGAGCAAGCATAAGTGCCTGAGGATGCCTGATTTCTGATTCAATCATTTGCAGGATAGGCAAGCCAAAGGCTGCCGTTTTTCCGGTTCCAGTTTGGGCAAGGCCAACAAGGTCGGATGTTGTTTCGAGGAATTTAGGAATGATTTCCTGCTGAACAGGCATCGGTGTTTCAAAACCCAGTTCCTGGATTGCCCGCAAAAGTTGCGGGTTTAAATTTAATTCTGAAAAGTTCACGTGACAATGATAAATGATGGAGACCTGCGGGATTTGTAAGACGCTGAAAGCTAATGCTAAAGAAACCGTTGTGCAATTAAGCAGGTCATTTTACGAATTGCGGCAAAGGTACTCTTTTTTAGAATACCACCAACCGAATGAAATTCAGGAATTTAGAGAAATTTTTCCGATTTAGGTATTTCTTAATAGCCAGTAACCATGCAATGTTAACAAAGTATGAAAAGTGACAAACGGAACACTACTTTTGAATTGGTATCTTTGCATTTCGAAATAAAAGCATATGATTCAATACTTCCGTTCCGGTAAAACCGTGTATGCTGTACAGTATGGCAGCGGCAATCAACCTGGTGATATTTCAAAATTAGAATGGCTTTTCGGAGAAGCCCGGCTCGTGGAACAGCAATCATTGGCCGGGTTTTTCGTTGGTCCCCGCCGTGAAATGATTACGCCATGGAGCACTAACGCAGTTGAGATTACCCAAAATATGGGAATCACCGGAATTTTGCGTATCGAAGAGTTTGTGGAGGTTGAAAGTAATGAAGTTCCATACGACCATATGCTTCAGCGGCTTTACCAGGGCTTGGGCCAGGAAATTTTTACCATCAATAAAGAGCCTGATCCAATCGTTTATATTGAAGATATCGCTCGATACAACAGCCAGGAAGGTCTCGCGCTGAGCCTCGAGGAAGTTGATTATCTGAATGAGGTAAGCCAAAAAATCGGCCGGAAACTTACCGACAGCGAAGTGTTCGGTTTTTCGCAGGTGAACTCGGAACATTGCCGCCATAAAATCTTCAACGGGAAGTTTGTTATTGATGGTGTTGAGCAACCCGACAGCCTTTTCCAGCTGATAAAGAAGACTTCGAAATCGAATCCCGGCCGGATTGTTTCTGCTTATAAAGACAATGTTGCCTTCATCGAAGGACCGGCAATAGAACAGTTTTCACCGGCCAGCCAGGATAAGCCTGATTTTTTCACAGTCAAGGAAATCAACTCGGTAATTTCGCTGAAAGCCGAGACGCATAATTTCCCCACTACGGTTGAGCCTTTCAATGGGGCAGCTACCGGTTCAGGGGGAGAAATCCGCGACCGTATGGCTGGTGGAAAAGGATCGCTTCCGATTGCAGGGACTGCAGTGTACATGACTTCCTATCCGCGGACAGACATTTCACATTCATGGGAAACAGCAACAGAACCACGCCCATGGCTTTACCAGACGCCGGAAGAAATCCTGATAAAAGCCTCAAACGGCGCCAGCGATTTCGGCAACAAATTTGGCCAGCCGCTCATTTGCGGGTCGGTGCTCACTTTTGAGCATTTCGAGAACCTGAGAAAACTTGGTTATGATAAGGTGATCATGCTTGCCGGTGGTATCGGATTTGCGAAGAAAGAAGATGCTGCAAAAGGCCATCCCCGGCCAGGCGACAAACTCGTTGTGATGGGTGGCGACAATTACAGAATAGGAATGGGTGGAGGCGCTGTTTCGAGTGTTGCTACAGGCGAATATCACAGTGCCATTGAACTCAATGCCGTCCAGCGGTCGAACCCCGAAATGCAGAAGCGTGTATATAACGCCATTCGTGCATTAGCCGAATGCGATCAGAACCCAATCATTTCGGTACATGACCATGGCGCCGGCGGACATCTGAATTCGTTATCGGAACTTGTTGAAGAACAAGGCGGTGAGATCGATATTACCAAATTGCCCATTGGCGACCCAACCCTTTCGGCTAAAGAAATAATAGGGAACGAGAGCCAGGAACGTATGGGTTTGGTTATTGATGAGAAAAATGCCGGCTTGCTTCAAAAAATTGCTGAACGCGAGCGCGCTCCGATCTATGAGGTAGGTAAAATCACCGGCAATATGCAGTTTGGGTTTGTCAATTCACAATCGGGTGAAAAGCCACTTGACCTCAAACTTGAATACCTTTTCGGTAAACCGCCGGTAACCGTTATGCGGGACAGCAGCAAGCAGGAGAGTTTTGGTGATGTTGCCTACGATCCTGCCAAAGTGAATGAATATGTGAGCCAGGTACTGCAATTGGAGTCTGTCGGCTGCAAGGACTGGCTCACCAACAAGGTTGACCGATCTGTAACCGGACGAATCGCCCACCAGCAGACAGCCGGACCGCTGCAATTACCTTTAAATAACCTCGGCGTAGTAGCTCTTGATTATACAGGTACGCGGGGAATAGCCACTTCCATCGGACATGCGCCGGTGAGCGGAATCATTGACGCTGCAGCAGGCTCGATACTATCTGTAGCCGAAGCGCTTACAAACCTGGTTTGGGCTCCGGTTGAAAAAGGACTTGAAGGCGTATCGCTTTCAGCAAACTGGATGTGGCCCTGCAAAAACGAAGGAGAGGATGCCAGGCTTTATAAGGCTGTGAAAGCGATCAGCGATTTTGCTATCGCGCTGGGAATCAACATTCCTACCGGGAAAGATTCACTTTCGATGACTCAGAAGTACTCCAACGGCGATGCAGTATTCGCTCCCGGTACCGTTCTCATTTCAGCGGTAGGGGAGGTTACTGATATCAGGAAAACGGTTTCACCGGTATTGAAAGAACAATTCACTTCGAGCCTCATCTATATTGATTTTTCGAACAGCACCTTCGAACTTGGCGGCAGTTCTTTTGCCCAGGCAATGAATTGCATCGGTAAAACCACTCCAACTGTCCATGATGCAGCATATTTCCGCAAAGTCTTCATGGCTTTGCAGGAATTGGTCGACAAAGAAATGATAATGGCCGGGCACGATGTTTCTGCCGGCGGGTTGATCACGACTTTGCTGGAGATGACCTTCAGCCGCAATACCCTCGGACTGGATATCGACCTTTCAGAATTGGGAGAAAAGGATATTATCAGGTTGTTGTTCAGCGAGAAACCTTCCGTAGTGATTCAAACCAACGACCTCGATTTCGTGAGCATTTTCCTGCATGAAAGAGGAATTAAAAATTCAGTGATAGGTAAACCGGATGCAAGCGGAACGTTAAAAATCAGGAATTTCGAAAGGGAATATACTTTCGATATCAACACCTTGCGCGACGACTGGTTCCGTACGTCCTACCTGCTTGAAAGAAGGCAAAGTGAGGAAAAACTTGCCCTTGAACGTTTCAGAAATTATGCTTCAGCTGAACGAAAGTTTGTTTTCAGCAACAACTTTACCGGTACTTACGATCAGTACGGTATTGATCCCGGGCGCCGCAACATGACGGGCATTCCGGCGGCAATTATCCGCAACAAAGGTTCCAATGGCGACCGCGAAATGGCATGGGCCATGCACCTGGCAGGTTTCGATGTAAAGGATGTTCATATGACCGATCTGATCACCGGGCGCGAAACACTTGAAGAAGTTAATTTTATCGTTTTTGTTGGTGGCTTTTCCGATAGCGATGTGCTGGGATCAGCCAAAGGATGGGCCGGCGCATTTCTTTACAATCCCAAGGCCAAAGAAGCGCTTGACAAGTTTTATGCCCGCGAGGATACGCTGTCGCTGGGGGTTTGCAACGGCTGCCAGCTCATGGCTGAACTTGGTCTGATTTATCCCGGGCACGAAAAGAAGTATAAAATGCTGCATAATGCTACCGGCAAGTACGAATCGTCGTTCCTTACGATCGATATTCTCGAAAACAATTCCGTCATGCTGAAATCTCTGGCCGGAACGCGATTGGGAATTTGGGTAGCCCATGGCGAAGGCAGGTTTTCGTTTCCATATGAGGAATCAAAGTACAATATCGCGGCAAAATATTCTTACAGTACATTGCCTGGAAACCCCAACGGATCGATGTTTGATGCCGCCTGTGTTGTTTCTGACAATGGCCGTCATGTGGCTATTATGCCGCATCCTGAAAGGGCAATCCATCCGTGGCAGTGGGCCTACTATCCCGAAGATAAGAAAAACGACCAGGTTTCACCATGGATAGAGGCTTTGGTGAATGCCCGTGAATGGGTTTGGGAAAGGATGTGATGACAGGAGTTAATTATATTCGGATGTTTCTGCCTATCTTTGCACCACGAATTTTAAGACTGTTATGAGCATACATATAGAAGCCAAAACCGGTGAAATAGCTGACTTTGTGCTGTTGCCCGGTGACCCGTTGCGCGCAAAACATATTGCAGAAAACCTGCTCGAAAAAGCTGTTTGTTACAACAATGTGAGGGGAATGCTCGGATTCACCGGTTACTACCAGGGGCGAAGGGTTTCGATACAGGGAACAGGCATGGGTTTACCTTCGCATTTGATCTATGTGCATGAATTGATCAATGATTACGGAGTTAAAACGCTCATCAGGGTTGGAACCTGCGGAGGAATCCTTGATAGTGTGAAAGTCCGCGAACTGGTGATTGCAGTGAGTGCATCAACCGATTCTGCCATTGTATCAAAGCAATTCAAAGGAATGACTTTCGCTCCGACCGCTTCTTTTAACCTGTTGCAGAAAGCCATAAAAAAAGCCGGCGAAAAGGGCATGAATTTCAAAGCAGGCAATATTCTGTCGAGCGATCTTTTCTACCACGATCCTGTTGATCCTGACGCGTATGAAATCTGGCGCAGGTACGGTACACTGGCAGTTGAAATGGAATCGGCCGGACTTTATATGCTGGCATCGCGCTATGGAGTTGAAGCACTGTCACTGCTCACTGTGAGCGATCATCTGCTTACCGGCGAACATGTTCCACCCCTCGAACGCCAGGAAAATTTCACAAATATGACCGAATTGGCGCTGAACATCGCTTTGTAACAGTTGCAACTAATCCGGAATCCGTTTTCTGATTTCAAAAATCTAAACCCTTACTTCAATGTCCAAAACAGTTCTGATCACCGGGGCTACAAGCGGTATTGGCGAAGCCACAGCCAGCCGGTTTGCTAAAGAAGGTTATAACCTGGTTATTACCGGCCGCAGGGCTGAACGGCTGGATGTGCTTGCCGCCAAATTAGTGGAGAATCATGGCGTGAAAGTATTGACGCTATGTTTCGACATCCGGAAACGCGAAGAAGTTGAAAGCACCATAGGGTCTTTAACCGGAGAGTGGCGCACGATTGATGTACTGGTGAACAATACCGGACTTGCTGCCGGTCTTGACCCGATTCAGCAGGGTTCCATTGATGATTGGGAACAAATGATAGATACCAATATCAAAGGATTGCTATACGTCACCAGGCTGGTAGCGCCTATGATGATTGAGAAGCGTAACGGGCACATTATCAACATCGGTTCCATAGCAGGTAAGGAAGTTTATGCCAAAGGAAATGTTTATTGTGCCACCAAGTTCGCTGTTGACGCGCTTACAAAGGCCATGCGCATTGATATGCTGCAGCATGGTATCAGGGTGTCGCAGGTTTGCCCGGGGGCTGTGGAAACGGAGTTTTCGGAGGTACGATTCAAAGGCGATAAACAAACAGCCGCCAATGTTTATAAAGGCTACACTCCGCTTACTGCCGATGATATTGCCGAAGCCATCTGGTGGATAGCTGCCCGTCCGGCTCATGTAAATATCAACGACCTTGTAATCATGCCGGCTTCACAGGCTTCGCCGCATTATCACCATAAAGATTTATTATAACGGGATTTCCGGAAAAGTAAAATTGAAGCCGTTAGTTTCTGATGGTACTCTTCTTTACTTAAGACGAATAAACTTTTGTTGTTGTTCATCCAGGTGGCTGAGCGAGTAACGGATCGAAGCCACCGTTAGCCTGGAAGAAGCTCTGTTGGCGCTCGTCATTCTTTCAGACGATTGCTCAACGGGAGCATTATCAGTTCATCCAAATCGAATTATTTGCATATGTAATATTTTGATTTATCTTTACGCACTTCACCGGACAATTAAAATGCTGATCTATGAATAATGTCACCAGACTCTTTGATCTGCTACCATACTATGCCGCTGCTTTCAAACCCAAGGAAGATGCCCTCGCAGCAAAAGACAACGGCGTTTGGATTAAGTATTCGATACAGGATTATATAAAAGCTGCAAACAATATCAGCTATGGCCTTATGGCGCTCGGAATAGGCAAGGGCGACAATATTGCATCGATTGCTGCGAGCCGTCCTGAGTGGAATTTTATCGACATGGGTATTATGCAGACAGGAGCCGTGCATGTGCCTCTTTATCCCACCATCAGCGAGGACGATTACCGGTTTATCCTCAACCATGCGGAGATCAAGTATATTTTCATTCCCGGTAAGGAAGCATACCGAAAACTTGAACCTATCATCAGGGATATTCCAACCTTGAAAGGTGTTTTTGCTATCAAAGAAACGGAAGGGGTCAAGTCACTGGCTGATTTCATCAAATCAGGAGAACAATATACTGATGAGGAAAAACTGAATAAAATCAAAGATTCCATAATTTCTGAAGACCTTGCGACTATAATTTACACCTCGGGTACCACCGGCGATCCAAAAGGGGTGATGCTCAATCATAGCAACATTATTTCAAATTTTAAGGAATGTGTTCATATACTTCCGTTTGGTGAAGAAGGTTCGGCGCTGAGCTACCTGCCATTGTGCCATATTTATGAGCGCATGCTCAATTACCTGTATCAGTATGCCGGAGTTTCGGTTTACTATGCCGAAAGCATTGCCACCATCGGTGATAATATTAAGGAAGTAAAACCCTGGGTAATTTCGACAGTACCGCGGCTGCTCGAAAAAATCTATGATAAAATTGTAGCTGCAGGTCGTAAACTAAAGGGTATAAAGAAATTCATCTTTTATCGTGCAGTTAAAATTGGCCTTCATTACGAATTCAACCGCCTCAATGGCTGGTGGTACACTTTTGAACTGAATCTTGCCCGCAAGTTGGTTTTCAGTAAATGGAACGAGGCACTGGGCGGCAACCTCAAAGTGATTGTTTCGGGTGGCGCTGCTTTGCAACCAAGGTTGGCGCGTACTTTTTGGGCAGCACAAATACCGGTACTCGAAGGGTATGGCTTAACCGAAACATCACCGGTTATTGCTGTCAATAATTTTGAAAAGGACGGTGTGGCGTTTGGTACAGTCGGACCTGTATTGAAAAACACTACAGTGAAAATTGCCGGTGATCACGAAATACTGTGCAAAGGCCCCGGGGTGATGCTGGGATATTACAAAGAACCCGAACTTACTGCTGCAGCCATTGATGCCGAAGGGTGGTTTCATACCGGCGACCAGGGAAGGATTGAACCCCTCGGACACCTCAAAATTACAGGGCGTAAGAAGGAAATTTTTAAAACGGCATTTGGCAAGTATATCAGTCCCGAATTGATTGAAAATAAATTTAAAGAGTCGCATTTTATTGATACACTGATGGTTGTTGGTGAGAACGAAAAGTATGCCGCTGCCATCATAGTTCCCGATTTTACTTTCCTCAAATCTTACTGCACTCTCAAGGATATACCCTACGGAAGCGAAAGCGAAGTTGTTAACAACCCGCGCATTGTCAAACGATTCCATAAAGAGATTCAGAAACTCAACAAATCACTTGGCGCAACTGAACAAATCAAGTCATTTGAACTGCTCGACAAGGAATGGAGTGTTGAATCTGGGGAGGTTACTGCAACCCTGAAATTGCGTCGTAATTACATTCATGATAAGTATAATTCACAAATAGCCAAACTTTTTAATAAGGATGTTTCAGACTAAAGAAATACGCCCGAACGTTCTTAATTTTGTACTTAATACGATACCTGCAAGTCAACCGGCAATATTACATGCCGGAGAAAAGCTGATTAATTATTAGGGTGTATTGGCAAGGCTTTTGTGATACATCATAATGAGATTTATTCATTGTTTTACCTGCATTGTATATGCCCGGCGTTACCCGAATATTCGACCTCCCAGGATACATGGTCAAGCAATTTCCGAGTAACCGGACGATATTTTCGTGTACCTACGACGGGGTAAAATATAAATACAAGTCGCTCGACTATGTGCGCCGCTCTAACCAGGTGGCAGCATGGCTAATACAACAGGGCATAAAACCGGGCGATACTGTTGCCACAGTGCTGCTCAACAGGCCCGAATGGAATTTCATTGACATGGGTATTATGCTCGCCGGTGCAATACACGTACCGGTATATCCAACCATCAGCGAGAGCCATTTCAGGTTTATTTTCAGGGATGCAGGTATCAAACTCCTCTTCATTGATAATCATTATATCTATGAACGGATAAGAGAGCTTATCCAAAAATTGGAAATGGCCAGCCTTCCGGTTTCAGTTGAGCGTATCGATGGGCTTATCCATTTTACTGATATCATGAATTTGCAGGTTAGTCAGGCGCACCTCGATGAGATTGCTATTCGCAAAAGGAATATCTCAGAAACCGACCTTGCAACGATCATTTATACTTCAGGAACCACCGGAACTCCCAAAGGTGTAATGCTTACACACCGCAATATTGTATCCAATTTCCTGGCTGTTTCGGAAATCATAAGGCAGAATCCCGTCCGGGTTGCAGCCAGCTTTTTACCATTATGCCATATCTATGAGCGCATGCTTAATTACATGTACCAGCACGAAGGTATAGCCATATATTACATTAACAACCTCGACAAGTTGCGCGACGACCTCAAAATAGGTTCGCCGGAGATTTTTTGTGCCGTACCACGATTTATCGAAAAAATGTACAATAGCATCATTCAGCGTGGTATGGCACTCAAGAGGCTCAGGCGCGCCCTATTCTTTTGGGCACTCGATCTTGCCAGGCAATACGACCCAACCGACAGGGGAGATTTTTGGTACCGCAGGCGATTGCAGATAGCGCGCCTACTGGTATTCAGGAAATGGAAAACCGCTATGGGCGGAAGGCTCAGAATAATTGTTTCGGGTGGCGCCAGGCTTAATCCAAGGCTTGCACGTATCTTCTGGGGTGCAGGATTCAAAGTGATGGAAGGATATGGCCTTACTGAGACCAGCCCGGTTGTAGCGGTGAGCACATTCGACGAAGGAGGCGTAAAACTTGGTACAGTCGGAAGGATTTTGCCGGGTGTGGTTGTTAAGCTGGCCGACGATGGTGAAATACTTGTCCGTGGGCCCAACGTGATGGCCGGGTATTACAATCGTCCCGAACGTACACAACAGGTCATGAATAAAGACGGCTGGTTTGCAACCGGTGATATCGGGCGTTTTGTTGATGGACAATATCTGCAGATTACCGACCGGAAAAAGGAAATATTTAAAACTTCGGGCGGCAAGTACGTTGCTCCGCAGGTGCTCGAAAACCGTTTTAAAGATTCGCCCTTCATCGAGCAGATTTTCGTTCTTGGCGAAAACCGTAAACATCCTGTGGCCATACTCGTTCCGACTTTCGAATACCTGCGGTCATGGTGCGAAGTGAAAGGCATAGAATTTACCTCCAATGATGACCTGATACAAAATCCGCGAGTAGTAAACAGGATTGCCGAAGAAGTTGCAAGAATCAACCACGACCTGGATAAGACCGAGCAAATAAAGAAGTTTGAAATTGTTGCCGATGAGTGGACAGTTGAAACCAATGAGTTATCACATACTTTAAAACTCAGGCGTGATTATTTGTTAAAAAAATATGCTTCCTTGATAGACCAGATGTATTCTAAACAAACAGAGAGTTTTGAAGATTAATTTTACCGGTAACGGACCATTCCTGTGAAGCAATCACAGCGTTATTATTCAGGAAAACACTAACTTTGCCAGACACATTCATTAGATTTCAATAAATTATTCTAATCCCAATACATTCCTGAAAATGAAAAAACTGGTACTTGTCCGTCACGGGGAAAGCCTTTGGAACAAAGAAAACCGTTTTACCGGTTGGACCGACATTGATTTGAGCGAACGTGGCATACGCGAAGCCGGCGATGCCGGTAAAGTGCTGAAAGAAAACGGCTTTGTTTTTACACTGGCTTATACTTCATACCTTAAAAGGGCTATTAAAACCCTCAATATTATCCTTGAGGAAATGGATTTGATGTGGATACCCGTGAAAAAAAGCTGGCGATTAAATGAAAAGCATTATGGTAACCTCCAGGGTTTGAATAAAGCTGAAACTGCTGAAAAATACGGTGATGCGCAGGTACACATCTGGCGTCGCAGTTACGATGTGCCACCTGCACCACTTGCCGAAAACGACCCGCGCAATCCCCGCATCGACCCTCGCTATAAAGCCATAGGTGATGAAGCCCCGCTTACCGAATCGCTCAAGGAAACAGTAGGACGTATGGTTCCATACTGGACTGACGAAATCCGTGAATCACTCAAAACCAATGACCAGGTGCTCGTAGCCGCCCACGGCAACAGCCTGCGTGCCGTGATCAAATATGTGAAAGGCGTGAGCGACGAGGATATCGTAAGCCTCAACCTGCCTACCGGCATTCCGTTGGTTTTTGAATTTGACGACAACCTGAATTTTATCCGCGATTATTTCCTCGGCGATCCCGAAGTGATTAAGAAGCTCATGGAAGAAGTTGCCAATCAGGGGAAAGCAAAAAAATAGTTATTATTCACCCGAAATTATATATCCGGGGAGTCATTCAGTTTGGTCATGAAAACATGGGTTATTCCTGATGTGCATGGGTGTGTTAAAACCCTGCGTTACCTGGTAGAGACCATGATCATGCCTGCACGGGGTGATTCCCTGATTTTTTTGGGCGACATGATTGACCGCGGCCCTGACAGCAAGGGTGTGCTCGATTATATAATGGCTTTGCCCAAAAAGGGATTGAAGGTTACTGCTCTATGCGGCAATCACGAAGAA
This sequence comes from Bacteroidota bacterium, assembly GCA_022711175.1. GTDB lineage: Bacteria > Bacteroidota > Bacteroidia > Bacteroidales > UBA4417 > UBA4417. The sequence goes on from JAKLFM010000016.1 coordinate 26,418, forward strand.
GCCATGATCAAAGCTTTTGATGATGTGCTCGAAGGCAGTTTCATGCAAAAATTGGGAATACAGCCGAAATCGGTGAAAGAATGGAAAGCGTTTGGCGGAAATACAACCATCGAAAGCTTCGGCGTTCAGGAAGTAGCCGATATACCCATAAGCTATATCAGTTGGCTGAGAGAAAGGCCTTTATATTTCGAGCACGACAAATTCCTCATAGTTCACGCAGGTTTTAATTTCAGGAAAAACGATATTTTTTCCGACACGCATTCCATGAAATGGATACGCGATTTTGATATTGACCCCGAGAAACTTGGCGGTAAACGCGTTATCCACGGGCATGTACCGGTTACCCTCGACTTTATTTTCATGATATACAAGTCAAAATCGTACCATTTCATCGATCTCGACAATGGTGTTTACATGCCCGGGAGACCGGGATATGGTAACCTGCTGGCACTGGAACTCAACAGTATGGAACTGCTGGTGCAGCCAAACCTCGATATGGAAGCAGAACTCGATCTTCGGAAATTCTAAAACAGATTTCCGATATTGATATACAGTCCTTTCAGGCCATCTTCCTTTTTAAGGGCAAAGCCGTAATCAACCGCGAGGATGAAGTTTTCGTTGAGCGCAATACGCAAGCCCGCGCCAACACTGGGATGCAGCTTGTCGTTCTGATAACCGAAATCGAAATACCTGGCCGGGAACGGTTCCATGTTTCTTACGGCATCTTCGTTTACGGCAACCTCTTTTACTACGGTTCCCACATCCGAAAAAGCATTGAGTGCGACATAAATATTCTGCCTGGCTATTACCGTTTTCAGGAATTTCCACCGCAGTTCAAAATTACCGTAAGCAACGCCGTCGCCCACAACCCTGTCGCGCATAATGCCGCGGAGGTTTTTGGCGCCTCCCAGCCCGTCGGTTTTGGTTACTGTTGAAAACGAACTGAGCATGTAGGGCTGGAAATAGAACGGAGCCTGGCTGCCGATAGATCCCTGGTAACCAAGGCGGTAAACAAACGACAGTCGGTCGGGGATAAGTGTGAAATACTGCCGGTGAATGAGGACCAGTTTGGCAAACGAGGTTTCGTTGAAAAAGAATTTTGGCGACACTACAACAAGGGCTTCGGTCCACATGCCTTTCATGGCATTGGCTTCGTTGTCGCGGGTGTCGTAAACCAGCCCCAGCTTCACAAAATTGGCATTACCGCCGTCTTTTTCTTTGTCACCAATAATGCCCCAGTCAACATATTTGTCGTACAAAGTTGCTGTGTCGGGCAACTGGTCGTTGTCGTCGCGTTTCTTGTTAAGAGCTTCAATATCAACCGATCCGGTTTTGATGTTCATGATGCCGAAACCTGCAAGCCATTTAAGGTTGTCGCCTTGCAGTTTGCCCTGAAAATCGGTGGTAAAGCGGAACAATTTACGATCGTAACGATAAAACATACGGCTGATGTAATCAGGATCGTCCTTATCCATATATTCGGGATGATAGATGGCCTGGTAGCCGTTAAAGCCGTAAAAATCAAGGGCTTTCTCGGTAAGGTAACTCAGGTCGGAGGTCATTCTTACACCAGGAATAAGGGTTTTGGTATCGTAAAACAACTGGTTCACCCCCGAACCGCGTGTGTATCTCGAAATTTCGATTTTTACCTGGTGTTTATAACTGGGATAAATTGATCCGTCGCCATAATCGAAAAAATTCACCAGCCCGCCATACTGAAAGCCCATATCGGCATCGAACGAAATTGTCGGCAACAGCCCCATCGAGAAGCCTTTTTTAGTAACATCTTTCTTAGGTTCATCCTGTGCTTTCACCATAAGCAGGGCAAGGAGCATCATGAGCATTAATGCGGGTTTCTTCATGTTGATGATGTTTTATTAAGTTTAAACAGTTGATTGATTTGATCAGTTATGTTTTTCCTCAGGCCGAGTATTTTGTTAAACGTGTTCTTATCATTGATACTGAGCCTGATATACCTGATTTTCCCAAATATCTTGAGCAAATTTCTGTAATTGTAAAATGCGACCATCCCGGTGAGTGGTAAACTCAGCGCAAAGGCAATCTTGAGCCACAGGCCATCGGCAACGAGGCAAAAAGCGGTGATAAGTATCAGGTAATAAACAAGATACAGGAACATACTTATGGCAAAATGTATGGAGCTGTGAAACACCCGGTCCTTAACTTTTCGTGAGATCATCACCGGCAAATGGTAGGGGAGATAATTGATAACCATACCATAAATGTGAAACGGGAGCAGCAACAGGGTGAGTATTATACCGGCTGCCAGTCGCATGATACTGGTATTGTTTTTCCTAACCAGCCAGTCGCGGATATTATATTTTTCGAGCAGTTTGCGGTATTCGGCCAGCACCGGGCTGATGTTGTTCAGTACATCAGGATTTGCATTGACGAGGTTATTCAGTTCGGCTGAAATTTTCTGCTGAACAGCAAACCTGTTCCTGTGTGAGTTCCGTAACTTTCTGTCAGCCAGTATTTCGTGGTAGTACAATTCGATGATGCCGGCACTTGTATTGTACAATTCCTCATTTTCGATGTTGATCATCAGCGGTTTAAGGCTTTTGGCAATATCGTCGCGAAGTTTGCTGATAGCGCGCTGTTGATTTTCACGGTACAGGTCAAGATAGTCGGCTATTCTGATAGGCTTACCGAAGTTGATCAGCAAGCGTTCACCGGCATTGAAATAGTTGGAGTAATCGAGCCCGACCGGCACAATGTGAAGGTTAAGCTTAAACTGCGACCGCTCTTCGGCCATAAAAGCAATGCGGCAAATTCCTTTTTTCAGAGGCCTGAGTCTTTTAAAACCCGCATGATTGCCTTCGGGCAGCATGGCTATCGGAGTATTGTGTTTCAATACATTGGCTGCATTATCAAAAGTCTCCTCATTCTGCCCAAGGGCTTCATAACCGTCGCGCATGCGGTAAACCGGCATGATTTTGAGGAAATGCAGCAAGCTGGCAACGAACTTGCTCTTGAAAATATCGGCGCGGGCAAGAAAAACCACCTTGCCTTTCCTGGCATAAAGCATGGCCAACGCATCCATCAAGGCATTCTGATGATTGGCAGCAAAAATTATGGGAGTGTTGTGCGGAATATTTTCACGCCCGTTAATGGTAACCCAACGGTAGAAAATGTGGTAGTAAAGGTAGCTGTAAAAGTATAGCAGGTAGTAACCTATTGACGGACGGTATATTCTGGTTTCATTCATATCAGAAAGTGAGCATGAATAATGCCCTGCAATATATGAAAGAAATTCGATGATTTGTAAATATGCATGAAACTACTCCTGATGTAATCCTCATTCTGGTGTTCAGGATTCATTTTCAAGGTCGTCGGGGTTTTCTTTCTGCATATTGGCGACAAATTCGTCAACTATGGCCTTTGCCCGGCCCAGATCCTTGTGAGCCACAAACACCTTGACTGTTCCCGCCCTCACAGGATAAAGATTCCAGGGAGCAAAGGAAGCCTCACGTTCGATGGATTCAATTTCGTTGTCGTCGAGTATGCTCCTGAGCAGGGCAACTTCCCAGGCAGTGCCGTCGAAGATCTCATATGTGGCAAGTTCATCGTTTGTATCCATGTTGTTAAGAGTTTAGATGTTTAATACTACCATTACAACTATAAAGGTAGTGATTCTTTCTGAGTATTGTACTGCCGGTTTTTCTTTGACACAAGTTGCCAGAGTAATGGAATGCAGCAGGCTCAATTTAATTAAATTTGCCCGAAATACCAGTTAATTGAACTATAAAAGGCTCACCGGTTATTACCCTGTTTTCATTGCAATTGCATCGACACTGCTGTTTATCCCCTTTATAGGCAGGTTGCACCTTTTCGATTGGGATGAGATAAACTTTGCCGAATGTGCCCGCGAAATGATCGTAAGCCATGACTACCTGAATGTACAGATCAATTTTCAGCCTTTCTGGGAAAAACCGCCGATGTTCATATGGATGCAGGTGCTGGCGATGAAAGCATTCGGAATCAATGAGTTTGCTGCCCGCCTGCCTGATGCTGTTTGTGGTATTGTTACGTTACAGGTGTTGTATGCCATTGGCAAACGGCTGTTTGATGCGAAGTTCGGACTGTGGTGGGTTTTAGTTTATGCATCCTCTGTTCTGTCGCATCTTTACTTCAGGTCGGGCATCATCGATCCCTGGTTTAACCTGTCTATTTTTCTATCGGTTTACTTCTTCATTCTTTATTCTGACCCATCAGACACCTCTGCCAAAAAACGGATAACACAGGTTTTATTGTCAGGCGTATTCGCAGGATTGGCTATTCTTACCAAAGGTCCGGTAGGAGTTTTGCTGGTGGGGCTGGTGATTGTTGTTTATTATTCGATGCTCTTGTTCAGGCAAATAAGGTTGAAATCCGATGACCGAAGCTTAATGAGATGGCCAGAACTGAGCGAAATCCTGATTTTCGTAATGGCTGTTCTGTTGGTCGGAGGTTCATGGTTTATTGCCCAGTGGCTTTCAGGCAACAGCGCCATGGTCATGAAGTTTATACAGTACCAGGTGCGCCTTTTTACCATTCCCGATGCCGGCCACGGCGGACACTGGAGTTACCATTTCTGGGTGCTGCTGTTCGGCATGTTTCCTTCATCCATACTGGCGTTACGATCTTTCAGGCTAAAAAGTATTGAGAACCCGAAGCAGCAACATTTTTACCGGTTGATGATCATCCTTTTCTGGGTGGTGCTCATCCTGTTTTCGGTCGTGAAGACCAAAATCGTTCACTACAGTTCGCTGTGTTATTTCCCGCTAACTTTCCTGGCGGCATTATCCGTCCGGAACCTGGTAAACACCAGGCAAAAGCTGCATTGGGGCTACAAGGCATTGCTGATCTTTACAGCAGCGGTTTTCATGATCATTGCCCTAGCTGTTCCCACTGCTGACCATTACAAACAGGTGATTATTGATTCAGGCATTATTAAAGATGATTTCGCTTTAGCAAATCTCGGCGCCAATGTGCATTGGGCTGGCTATGAGTGGATTGTCGGTGTGATTCTCCTTGCCGGGACGATCTTTTCAATCTGCCTTCTCAGGAAAAACCGGGAAAAAAGCTTAGCCGTATTATTCGCGACAAGCCTTGTTTTTGTCTGGCTCACGATTTTGCTGTATCCTTTTAAAATAGAGCAATATACACAGCGTGCTGCCATTGATTTCTTCAAATCAAAGGCCAATGAGAAGTGTTACATCCTGAATGCAGGTTACTTCACTTATGCTCCCGCGTTTTATGCTAACCGTTTGCCGGATGATTACCGGCGGCCGATGTGGTTGCTTACGGGTGATATTGACAGGCCGCTGTATTTGATTCTGAAAGAGCCTCATTACGAGCAGTGGAGGCGCCTGGTTGTCCACATGAAAGTTATTGAGAAGAAAAATGGGTGGGTGATTTTGGAGAGATTGCCTTCTCAGCTTAACAAAGAATAATGTTTAATCTATGCATTCTCCAGCACCACCAGCGTCTCCACATGATGCGTGTGCGGGAACTGGTCGAAAGGCTGAATGTGTGTTATAGAGTAACCTTGAGTCAGCATTTTCAGATCGAAAGCAAGTGATAACGGGTTGCAACTCAGGTAAATGATTTTGCGGGGCTGTGCCCTCAGGATGGTTTTCTTGATTTCAATCAGCGTTCCCGACCTGGGAGGATCGAGTAAAACAACATCAGGATTCCCATAATTTTCAAGGAAGGATTCGTTGAAAGTTTCAAGGCAATCGCCGTTGATGAATTCCTCGTTGGTTATCCCGTTAAGCCTTGCATTCTGAACGGCATCGTGGCTGGCTTCTGGAGAGCCTTCAATCCCGATTACCTTTCTGCATTTTGCCGCTAAGGTCAGCGCTACCGTCCCGATGCCGCTGTAAAGATCAACCACCATTTCGTCGCCTTGCAGGCCAGCCAGGTTGCTGATAGTTTCAAATATTTTACCTGCTTGTTCAGGATTCGGTTGGTAAAATGAACGTGGACTCATACTAAAAGTAAGGCTGTTTACTTTCTCAGAGATGGTGGGTTTGGTACCGTCACAACAGAGAAGTTCAATGTCGTTGTATGTATCTTCGATAGAAGAAGATACACCGTAATAAACCGACGTGATTACCGGAACCTCTTTCAGAAGGTTCTCGATCAGCAGATTTCGTAGTTCAGGCTTGTCTTCGCCAAAAATAATGATCACCATCACCTCGCCGGTGGTTGTAGTCCGGATGGCAATACTGCGCATCAGGCCGGTTTTTTCCCTTGGATCGTAATAGGAAAATCCGTTTTGAAGCGTGAATTCTTTTACACATTCGTATATCTTCCGGCCGGGCTCCTGTTGCAGGTAGCATTCTTCAATATCCACAACCTTTGCGGGATTATCAGTCGGGTGAAAGCCCAGCGCCAGCCGTTTCTGCGGGTCGTCAATCCGTCCTTCACCTTCATAATACCAGCGACGATTCGAAAACGCGTATTCCAGTCGGTGCCTGTAAAACTGTTGTTGAGGCGATGCTATCACAGCCGGTATTTCGGGGGATTGTATTTCGTATTTATTCAGGGCATTGATAACCAGTTGTCGTTTCCATTCGAGCTGCCCTTCATAACTTAAATGCTGCCATGAACAGCCTCCGCATATTCCAAAGTGTTTACATAAAGGCTCAACGCGGTTTGCATCGGGATGGATCACATCCGAAACGATACCTTTCAGGAAATCACACTGTTTCTGCACGCCGGCGATGTTCACCTTCTCGCCCGGAATGCCGTAATCAGCGTAAATCCTTTTACCACCGACAAAGCCAAAAGTTCTGCCGCCGGAGTGCATACCGGTGAGATCAACGTTTGTGTACGAACGGTTACGAGCCATTTTGAATGGTATATCATAAAAAAACCGGGCGGATAACCCGGTTTTGGATGCATTTGGTTTTAATGATTATTTCCTGCTTTCGATGAGGATTTCGAGCATCCTGATGGCAGCTTCAGGGATTTTTGTTCCCGGTCCGAAGATGGCGACAGCGCCGGCATCGTAAAGGAACTGGTAATCCTGGGCAGGAATCACTCCGCCGACAATCACCATGATGTCATCGCGGCCGAGTTTCTTCAGCTCTTCAATCACCTGGGGAACAAGCGTTTTATGTCCGGCAGCGAGGCTCGAAACGCCCAGTACGTGTACATCATTTTCAACAGCCTGGCGGGCAGCTTCGGCAGGAGTCTGGAACAAAGGGCCGATGTCAACATCGAAGCCAATGTCGGCATAGCCGGTTGCCACCACTTTGGCGCCGCGGTCGTGGCCATCCTGGCCCATCTTGGCAATCATAATGCGCGGACGGCGGCCTTCGAGTTCGGCAAACTTATCGGCCATTTCGCTGGCTTTGCGATAGGTTTCATCGTCATGGCTTTCGGATGAGTAAACTCCTGAAATAGAACGGATCACGGCTTTGTACCTCCCATAAACTTTTTCGAGTGCATAACTTATTTCACCAAGCGAAGCACGTTTGCGGGCTGCATCAATGCTCAGTTCCAGCAGGTTGCCTTCGCCGGTTTCAGCAGCATGGGTAAGGGCTTCGAGCGCTTTCTGCACCTCATCGCTATTGCGTTCAGCACGTAATTTCTGCAGCCTTTTTATCTGGGCTTCGCGCACAGCGGTGTTGTCAACTTCAAGGATTTCAAGCGGATCTTCCTTTTCGAGGCGCAGTTTATTAACGCCGACAATGGTTTCCCTGCCTGAGTCTATTTTTGCCTGCTTGCGGGCAGACGCCTCCTCAATACGCATTTTGGGAATACCGGTTTCAATGGCTTTGGCCATTCCGCCGAGCGATTCCACTTCCTCAATGAGTTTCCATGCCTTGTCAGCAATCTCTTTGGTGAGTGATTCAACGTAATACGAACCGGCCCATGGATCGACCACCTTGCAGATGTTTGTTTCTTCCTGCAGGTAAATCTGTGTATTGCGTGCTATGCGTGCTGAGAAATCGGTAGGCAAAGCAATGGCTTCGTCGAGTGCATTGGTATGCAATGATTGGGTATGACCGAGAGCGGCAGCCAGCGCCTCCACGCAGGTGCGGGTCACATTGTTGAAAGGGTCCTGTTCAGTAAGGCTCCAACCCGATGTCTGCGAATGGGTTCTTAGCGCCAGCGATTTAGGATCTTTCGGATCGAACTGCTTCACGATTTTTGCCCACAGCATACGTGCAGCGCGCATTTTGGCGATCTCCATGAAATGGTTCATCCCCACAGCCCAGAAAAATGAAAGCCTGGGAGCAAAAGCATCCACCGGAATGCCAGCTTGTATGCCGGTACGTATGTATTCGAGCCCGTCGGCAAGGGTGTAAGCAAGCTCAATGTCAGCAGTAGCGCCGGCTTCCTGCATGTGGTATCCCGAAATAGAGATTGAGTTGAACTTCTTCATGTTTTTTGAAGTGAACTCAAAAATGTCGGCGATAATGCGCATCGAAGGAATGGGAGGATAGATGTAGGTATTACGCACCATGAACTCCTTGAGGATGTCGTTTTGGATGGTACCGCTCAGTTTTTCCATCGGAACGCCCTGTTCTTCGGCAGCCACAATGTAAAATGCAAGTACCGGCAGCACAGCACCATTCATCGTCATCGAAACCGACATTTTATCCAGCGGGATTTGGTCGAACAGGATTTTCATGTCGAGGATTGAATCGATGGCAACGCCGGCTTTGCCTACATCGCCGACAACTCTTTCGTGATCGCTGTCGTAGCCGCGATGGGTTGCAAGGTCGAATGCAACCGAAAGTCCCATTTGCCCGGCAGCAAGGTTGCGGCGGTAAAAAGCATTGCTTTCTTCGGCGGTGGAGAAACCGGCATACTGGCGGATTGTCCAGGGTTTCATCACATACATGGTGCTGTAAGGGCCACGAAGGAAAGGAGGTATGCCGGCGGCATATTCAAGATGTTCCATCCCGGCAAGGTCTTCAGCAGTGTAAACCGGTTTCACTTCAATCTGTTCGTTGGTCATCCATGAAGCTTTAGCACGGGCATGTTTGGCCGAAGCAGCCGAAAAAGGTTTTATATTTTTAAAATCAGGTCTCATTGACTTAATCTTTTGTATCACAATGATTTGGGATTAACCTGCAATGCCAAGTTTACTCTGGATATTCCTGAGCGTTTCGAGCAGGTTTGAACGGACATGGATGAATTCATCAAAACCGTCGTTTTTAAGGCTCTCAACAAGCTCTTTCGGATAACCGGCAAGCACAAAAAGCACTTTATCGTTTTGTGCTTTCATCGCTTTCACAAGCGGAGATGCGATTTCAGCATACTCTTCGTCGGAACTGCACACCACAACAATTTCGGCTTTTGAATCAACGGCAGCCTTTGCGCCTTCTTCAACAGTTTTAAAACCATTATTATCGATGATTTCGTAGCCGGCGCAGCCAAAGAAATTGGTACTGAACATGGCTCTTGCTTTACGCATGGCCAGGTTACCAATGGTTAGCAGGAAAACTGCAGGACGTTTACCGCCTTCGCTTACAAAGACTTCGGTGTTAAGTCGCAGGTCGTCAAAAGCTTCGGCGCCGCGACCAATTTCCATCTTTTTGAAAGCGGCAGGTTTCGCAGTTTCAGCTACCGGTTCGTCAGCTTCATCAATCGTTTGTATTTTATCGAGCATCAATTCGCCCGTGTTGGGATACTGATTGGTGCCAAGGATCACGGTTTTGCGGTTTGCGATGTCGCTGAGTCGCTGGCCGGCAACTTTTTCTATGCTTTCCTGAACAAAGTTTTTCTTAATTGCTTCGATCATCCCACCCATATCCTCCACTTCGAGGAAAAGTTTCCAGGCGGCATCGGCTATGGAATGTGTGAGCGATTCGATGTAATACGAACCGGCTCCGCTATCGGCAACCTTGTCGAGGTAAGCCTCTTCGCGCAGAATGATCTGCTGGTTTCGGGCAATCCGTTCCGAGAAATCGTCAGGATCCTTGTAAAAAGTATCGAAAGGCGTGATAAGTACCGAATTTGCGCCGCCGAGTATTGCCGACATTGCCTCAGTAGTGGTGCGAAGGATGTTCACATGCGGATCGTAAACCGTTTTGTTCCAGTGCGAGGTAGTGCTGTGCAGATAGGTCTTGAGCGAATTTTCGTCCTCTGGTTTGTATTGTGAAGCAATCCTTGACCATAAAAGCCTTGCAGCACGCAGTTTGGCGATTTCCATAAAATAGTTGGAACCGATGCCGAAGGCAAAACCTAACCTGGGAGAGACATCGTCAACCGTAACGCCATGATCATTGCAGTATGCCAGGTATTCGTTGGCGGAGGCCATACTGAACGCCAGTTCCTGCACAAGCGTGGCGCCGGCATTGTGGAAATACTGCCCGTTTACATTGATCACTTTCAGGTTTGGCAGTAGTTCTTTGCCGAGTTTTACGATTTCTGCAACTTCTGCAAAGTCTTCTTCCTGCGATTTCCAGAAATTGCCGCTCAGGAGCATATAGCTGATGGGGTCAAAGTCAATGGAACCACGGAAAAAAGGAGGAGATAATTTCCGTTTTGCGGCATAGCCTGAAATGAGTTTCAGCAGAGCAGGATAGGAACTGGCTGCGCCCAGGTAGAGTGATGCTTCGGGGAAAGGAATTCCTTTCAATAAAATTTCGAGATCGTTGACCGAAAGGATTCCTGATGTGTCGAATCCGAGGCTGACTGCGCCTTTAGCGAAGGCGTCGCGGGCAATCCGGTTGGCTTCGACAGGGTCGGCAAGCGGTATTTCCTGCCTTATTTCCCAGCGGTTGCCGTCGGACGAATTGCCGCGAACAAAAGGCGCCACACCGGGAAACGACACCTCATCCATGATACCTTCAAGGTCTTCGGCGCGGTAATAAGGCTTCACTTCAATGCCTTCGGGCGTTTTCCAGATAAGTTTTTTCTGGTAATCGGCGCCCTTGAGGTCTTCAAGTATTTTGGCCTCCCATTCGGCAGTAGAAACCGGTGGGAATTCTGAAAAAAGTTTATGGTTGTTTTTATCCATCACACGGGTAATTTATTCATAATTCCGGCTAATCCGGAGGATGAAAAGCGGAACAAAATTAAGCATAAAATTTGAGCCGGAAAGGCTTATTGATAAAGTAATAACAAAAGGATAAGGTGCGATTCAAAATATTCCGGAGCAAATATTTTTTCGCAGCAACCGTACTGATTGAATTGGAATTGAGCTAGTTTATCAGGTTCATCTCCTCCACAAGCCTTTTAGCCCCGGCCACTTTATCAATCACAAACAGGCAATAGCGAATGTCGAGGGTAATATTGCGGCATTGGTCAGGATCGTACATCAGGTCGCTCATGGTACCTTCCCAGCAGCGGTCGAAATTGATGCCTATCAGGTTGCCGTCGGCATCGAGCACCGGGCTGCCGCTGTTACCGCCGGTTGTGTGGTTGGTGGCAATAAAAGTTACGTGCATGCTGCTGTCTCTGTCGCCGTATGGGCCATAATCTTTTGTTCTGTAAAGTTCTTTAAGCCGCGGATCAACAACGTAATCGTAAATTTCAGGATTCTCCTTCTGAATAATTCCGTCGAGGGTCGAAAACCAGTTATATTCAACAGCATCAGCCGGTTCATAGCCTTTTACCTTCCCGTAAGCAACGCGCAACGTGGAGTTTGCATCAGGATAAAATTGCTTTTTTGGTAAAAATTCCATTTGAGCCTTCATGTAAATGCGCTGCAAACTGTCCGTCACATCATAAAAGCGACCGAGTTCCTTCGAAAGATTCAGTTGAACGTATGCGTACGTGGCCGCAGCAAGCTGAAAAGCAGGGTCTTTCAGAATTTTTTTAGCGTCTTTGCGCGAATATTTTTCAAGAAAGGCTTTCACTTTTTCAGCCGATGCGAATATTGATCTGTCAAACACATCATCAGCCCATTTTTCATAATCACCGTTGTAACTGGCTTTCAGTTCCTTGTAAATGGCCGGCATATACTCAGCATCTGCCTTTTCGCAGTATGTATTCATCAAAGCAGCAAAAATCTTGCGGTCAACATTTATATCGTAATTCTTGAAATAGCCGTCAACCCCGGCATGCAGTTGTTTTGCGAGAGCATTCACTGCTGAATCTGTCACGTTTTGCTGGCTGCTTTGCTGAACGAGTTTGTTGAATGAGTAGGCATACCTGATGAGTTCGATGCTTAGCGGACCTTCGGTAAGATAGTTGTAAGCATTGTTTTTTGGGATGAAATCAGTGTAAATGTGGTTGTATTCTGCCAGAAGCTTTCCATATGCCGCTTCGCGGTAAGGATCGGCGGCTACCCATTGCGAAAAGTCATTTTCGAAGGCTAGTTTTTTATCGACAGCATCAAGGCGCTTAATTCCGCGGCTTTCGCCTATCATTTTTTTCCAGAAATTGGCAATACCGGCTGCTTTGGCAGAATACTGGATACGCACCAGCCGGTCCTGTTCCATGGCCTGGTTGATGACGTCGAGCCGTTGCTGGCGAAGGCCTATGGCTATAGGATTTTTGTGGTTTGCCACCATATCCACTGCTGCCGCAGGCAGGTATTCCTGGGTGGTGCCGGGGAAACCGTAAACAAAGGTAAAATCACCTTCGCTGACACCTTTGAGCGAAACGTTCAGGTACTTTTTCGGCGTGTAAGGGACGTTATCTTTCGAATAGTCAGCGGGATTGTTATTCTTGTCGGCGTAAATCCTGAAAACCGAGAAATCGCCGGTATGGCGCGGCCACATCCAGTTGTCGGTGTCGCCGCCGAATTTCCCGATATTTGAAGGAGGCGCTCCAACAAGCCTGATGTCATTAAAGGTTTCGGTTACAAGCAGATAATACTGGTTTCCGGCAAAAAACGGCCTTACTGATGCTTTGTAATGAGTGCCTTTAACAGCTTCGTTCACAATGATTTTGCTGTTCGCTGCAATGACCGAATCGCGTTGTGATTCGTTCATACGGGGAGTGACATTGTTGAGCGCTGATGTTGTAACATCTTGCATCCTGACCAAAAAAGTTACACTTAATCCCGGGTTAGGCAGTTCCTCGGCAAACGACTGTGCCCAGAAACCATCGGTAAGATAGTCGTGTTCGAGTGAACTGTGACGCTGAATATTACCGTAACCACAATGATGGTTGGTGAGCAGCAAGCCCTGGCCCGAGACAATTTCGCCGGTACAGCCCCCGCCAAAAAGCACAATAGCATCCTTGAGACTCGAATGGTTGATGCTGTATATATCGTCAGCAGTGATGCGCATTCCCATAGCACGCATTTCTTTTTCATTGAGTTGTTGCAGTAAAATAGGCAGCCACATGCCTTCGCCGGCATGAACAATGAGTGATAAAAGGAAAAAAGTTAAGAAGAAGATGGTTTTTTTCATTTGTAAAGTGTTTTGAAATGCTGGAAGCACTGATTTTTCATGAAGACTTTTACAGGTAATCTATTCAGCCACGGACTCAGGAAAAGGAAGCATTATTTCAGGAAAGGAAAATAATCAGTGATGATCTGTCCAACCCGTATTATCCGTGTTCAATCTGAAGCTACTTTGCAGCAATTGTCTCTATTTCTATTAATGCGCCAAGCGGCAGTTTCACCACACCATAGGCGGCACGTGCCGGGCTGTCGGATGGATAGTATTTGCCATACACTTCGTTCATGGCGGCAAAGTTGTTCATATCGCTGAGCAGGCAGGTTGATTTTACAACATCGGCATATGAATAGCCGGCGGCTTTGAGGATGGCCCCGATGTTTTTCATCACCTGCTCGGTTTGAATGCGGATATCTTCTTCAACAAGTTTGCCGGTGGCCGGATCGATAGGAACCTGCCCTGAGATGAACAACATGCCGTTTGCTTCGACAGCCTGGCTGTATGGGCCAATGGCTTTCGGGGCGTTTTCAGTAAAAACAATCTTTTTCATGTTATATAATGTATTGATTTTCAGTAGCTAGTTTATTACAATTTGATGACTATTTTTTTCTTGTAAAGTATCCAGGCAATCACTGCAAAGACCGAAGTATATGCCACAGCCCATGCAAGCGAAGCATTGTTGGGCGACATTCCGGCGTTCACAAGCGAATTGAAAAAATATTCAATCAGAGGTTTTTTGTCCTGCCCAAAAACAGGAAACAACCAGATGATCATAATGAGCAGTTCTGATCCGACATAAAGTACCAGCGGATTTTTGCCAAAAGCAACCAGAAGTCCGGTGTAGTTATCTTTTTTCATGTAATCGATAAGCCAGTAAAAAGCGCCCAGTGTCATAGAAGCTAGCCCGGCGGTGTAAAGTACATACGAACTTGTCCAGAGCTTTTTAATGAACGGGAACACAGGGCTCCAGGCAAGTCCGGCTGCGGTGAGCAGGAATCCGGCAAGGAACAGTATTACGGCTTTTTTGGTTTTATCCTGTGTTTCAGTGAAATAGTGCGCAATTTCGATACCAAGCAAGCCGGTAACAATGGCCGGGAGTGTGCTCAGAATGCCTTCCGGGTCCATCAATGGCATTGCCGGCCAGGTATGTTTGCCAAGCACAAGTTGGTCGAGCCAGGCAACCCAGTTTGTTTCATAAGCAAGTGATGGAGTGCCTGCGAGCGGAGAGGGAATGAATGCCAGCAGTATCCAGTATCCGATCAATATAAGTCCGCCGGTATAAAGCCTGAAATTTCGTGAAGCATAGAGCAGCATCAATCCGCAGAAGAAGTTAACAAGTGCTATGCGTTGTAAAACACCCAGTATCCTGAAGTTGGCAATGTTAGTGAACGGAAACATGTATAGCAAAACGCCGATGAGAAATATCAGCGCTGAGCGTCTAGCCAGGTGTATGAGCAACTGCCTTTTCGAAGCGCCTTTATCCAACCTGTTCTGTGTGGACAAAAAGAGTGAAAATCCCATGATAAACAGGAAAAACGGGAAAACCAGGTCGGTGGGGGTGCATCCTTGCCATTCAGCGTGGCAAAGTGGTGCATAAGCAGCACTCCAGCTCCCGGGGGTATTAACGATGATCATGGCAATGATCGTCAGGCCCCTGAGGGCATCGAGCGAGATTAAGCGATTGCTTTGCGGCATTTCGATCGGTTTTGATGATGGCATAAAATTAAAACAATCCACCGAATTCAAGGCAAGCATCAGATTTATTGCTTCATTGAAAATTACTGTATTCACCGCACAATGTCAAACTGTTTATAATTGGTTATTTTTGCCCTGTCAATCCCATATGGAATGAAATCAAGAAAGAGCAACGGCGAAATAAACGGTGAAAAAGCAAACGAAATGACTTTTTGGGAACACCTTACCGAACTGAGGTCGAGGCTTATCAGGATTTTATTGTCTGTATTGGTTTTTTCGGTGATTGCATTCATATACAGCAGGTTTATCTTTGACAAAATCATTCTGGCGCCCAAGAGCAGCGATTTCATAACCTACCGCTGGTTATGCAGCCTTGGCAGACTGCTGCATGTTGACAGCCTGTGCCTTCCTAAAATGAACCTCGAAATCGTTAACCTTAATCTTTCGGGCCAGTTCATGACGGATATGTATATTTCGATATTCGCCGGCATTATTCTCGCAACTCCTTATATTTTCTGGCAGGCATGGAAATTCATCAAACCGGCGCTTTATGAAAAAGAACAGCGCTATGCGCGGTCGGCAGTGTTTATTATGTCGGGCTTGTTTTTCCTGGGAGTGCTCTTTAGTTATTACTTTATGGTGCCGTGGACGCTCAATTTCCTTGGTACTTACCAGGTAAGTGACATGGTGGATAACAGGATAGCCCTGAATTCCTATATCAGCACGGTAGTTTCGGTGATTTTGTCGGTTGGCGTGGTATTCGAGTTGCCGGTAGTGGTTTATGTGCTGGCCAAAATCGGAATCATGTCATCGTCGTTCCTCAGGAAGAATCGGAAATATGCTTTTGTTATTGTGCTGATAGTGGCTGCCATTATTACACCGCCTGATGTTTTCAGCCAGATCATCGTCACCATGCCGCTATGGCTGCTTTACGAAGTAAGCATACTTGTAGCTAAAAGGGTTGAGCCTAAAGAGTTGACTGCTGAAAGCGAAGAAGTATAACCGCCAGTCAGGTAGTTTTCTTACCACACGGGTTTGTTTTGCCTTCAATTCTTAAATATTAGTTTTACAGATATTTATGTTGACCGGTATTTGATTTTTCATATAAATCCAAAGAAAATTACAGGATATTGTAACCGCCGGTTTAAATTGGCGTCAAAACATCAAAACAAATTCAAAATTACCATGGAAAGAACCAATCGTTTATACCGTTCAAAAACCAGTCGCGTGATAGGCGGCGTTTGTGGCGGTCTTGCCGAGTACTTTGATGTTGATCCCATCATCATTCGTTTGCTCTTTTTGATCATAGCTTTTGCAGGCGGCGGCGGAATTCTTGTTTATATCATCCTTTGGATCGCCATACCCGAGAAACCGTTTATGCCTTTCAACGCCGATTTTGGCACACCTGCCGATGCCCCTCCCGGTGAAAATGCCGAAAACACCCAGGCTAATCCCGGAGCTCCTTATGTTCCGGCATCCACCAAGCCTTTTCAGCCGGGGCGCGGCGGACTTATCGGTGGATTGATACTCATCACGCTGGGCTGCATTTTCCTTGCCGACAGGTTCATCCCCAATATCAACTTCCACGACCTCTGGCCTTTGATACTTGTCGTAATTGGCGCCGTGCTTATCGTTTCGAACTTTACTGATCGTAAAAACGATAAAAAGCCTGAATAACCAACGCAGCAGCAACAATAGTTTAACCTTAAAAAAATCAGAAAATGAGCTACCGTAAAATATTCTGGGGAGTTGTGCTGGTGCTGATCGGCATTCTCTTCATCCTTAAAAACACAGGAGCAATTTACTTCAACTGGCACACTGTGTGGAACTTATGGCCTGTGCTGCTGATCCTTTGGGGCATTGCCATGATTCCCGTTAAGGATTGGATTAAAGTAACCCTTTCAATAGCCACTGTAATCATTACCTTTTTCGCAGTTCAGCAATATGGTGATAACAGCAAGTGGAACTGGCATTTTAAATGGGACGAGGACGATGAAGTAGTAAAAATCGACAGAGACGACGATGAGAGCGACGCGCTGATGAATGTGACCCAAACCCTCACCGAAGACTATGATTCTACATTCCCGTTTGCGAAACTTAACCTGAACATTGGTGTAGGCCAGTTCGAAATACGCGATACCACTTCAAAACTGCTGGTGCTTGACCGTTCGGGATCTCAAGGCACTTATTCAATGACTACATCTGAAGGTGACAGTACAAAAACCATTGACGTTTCGCTCAATAAAGCAGAGTTTAAAGGCGAAATTAAAAATGAAGTACGTATGCGCCTTAACCCGAATCCGGTTTGGGACCTGGGACTTAACATTGGTGCTGCCGAAGTTGATTTCGACCTGAGCGGGTTTAAAACACGCAACATCCTTATCGAAGGAGGTGCTTCGGATATTGAAGTGAAAATCGGCAAACTACTGCCTGAATCGTTCGTAAATATCAAAGCCGGTGCTGCTTCCATTACAGTAAAAATTCCTAAAGAAGCCGGGGCTCAAATCACCAACAATACCTTTATGGCTAGCAAAAGTTTCGACGGATTTAAGAAAATTGACAGCCACCTGTATCAAACTCCCGATTTTAATACCAATCCCAACAAGATTAAGATCAATATGGAAGCCGGAATGGCACGTATTGATGTAGTCAGGTATTAATCTGTTCCAAACCTGCACTCACGGTCAAGAAATCCGCTGAGTATCGAACAAAGTTCTCCCGGGGCGTCAGCATGTACCCAATGCGATGCCCCGGGAATTGTTTTTATGAGGGCTTCCGGGAAAAGCTTCTTTATCAGGGGAATATCTTCGTCCACTATGTAATCCGACCGGCCGCCCTGGATGAATAATGCCGGCCCTTTATAGCTGTTTGCGCTCGTTACACCATCAAATAACTGATCAATGCTGTTGTTGATAGCTTCAAGGTTCAGTCGCCATGCCATTTTTCCGGGCATTTTGTAATAAAGGTTTTTGAGGATGAACATCCTGATCCGGGGATCGTGAACACGCTGCGCAAGCTCGTTTTCCACTTCGGCACGTGAGGTAACGATATCAAGGTTAATCCGCATCATTTCAGTAATCATTCGGGTATGCACAAGCCTTTCGGGATATTTTCGCGGGCTTATGTCAACAACAACCAATTTATTAACAGTGCCGGGATATTCAAGGGTGTATGCCATTGCGGTTTTTCCGCCCATCGAGTGCCCGATAAGGATGGGATTCACAATCTGTTGATCTTCAATAAACTCAGACAGATCATCCACCATGGCAGGGTAGGAGTGCATTGCCGCATGCGGCGACTGGCCATGATTGCGCAAATCGGGGATATAAACCGAAAAATGATCGGCAATACGCCGGCCAATGGTTACCCAGTTATCGCTCTGGCCAAAAAGCCCGTGGAGAATGATGACAGGTTGTCCCTGCCCGAAGTGACGGAAAAACAGATTCATTTGAGTTCGTATGCCATTACCCTGTTATCGAAAAACGTAGGAACGAGAAGCAGGTGTTCTGATGGAATGTAATCGATATCGGCAGCGTTGATTTTTGCTTTTGAAGTATTAAGTATGAGCTTCTTACCCTCGTCAACGGTAGCCTGGTACACTGATCCCGACCAATCAGAGTACAAAAATTTGTTTTTGCCGCACGAAACCAGCCCGTCAATGCCACCGGTATCTGAAATGAGGGTAGTTTGCAGTTTATTTGTTGTAAGAATCTGAACAACAGAGTTTTTAGTGCCGACCAATAAGATATCTTTTCCTGAACATAAAAGTCCGTTTACTCCCTCCAGGCCTTCAATCCATTTTTCGATCTTTCCGTTTTCCAGCTTAAAAATGACACCTTTCTGCGAATCGGAGATGTAAACAATCCCAATCGGGCTTACTGAAATATCGTTGAGGAACGAAGAACCGGCAGCAGGATAGCGCTTCACAATTTTTCCTTCGGCGATACTTATTTCAGCAACTTCGGTGATGTTGGTCACGAACAGCCTGCCTTTGTAAATGCCCATACCTTTTGGAGCATCGAGGCCGTTAATCCACTTCAGGTTGATGATTTTACCGGACGTTGATATTTTGGAAATGAATCCGTTACCATCTTTTACCGAGGGCTGTCCGTTGATATTGGCAACATAAATCACATTGCCGGCTACATCGGAAAGCACTGATTCGGGAGTCAGGAGCGAGGAAGGCGTTTCCCATTTTTTTGTGAGTTGTTCCGATAGGTAAACATCCTGGGCGCTGACGCCAAAACATGCCAATACAAGGGTCAACGCCGGCACATATCTGGAAGGTTTCATTGTTTGCACATTTTAGTATAATTTTTCACTCACCACATTCCCCTCGTTATAAACGATTTCTTTTGTTAATCGGCCTGATGCATCATAAAACTTCCAGGAGCCTTCTTCGAAGCCGTTCACATACTCACCTTCCTTCATCTTCTGCCCGTTTTCATGGTAATAAATCCATAAGCCAGTTTCGCGGCAGTCATCATAATTGCCTTCATTTTCCAGGTTCCCGTTTTCGTAAAAGTGCCGCGAAGGCCCGTTCATCATGCCATTGCGATATATCTTGTCAATTTCGGGCAGCCCGTTCGGATACCATTGTTTGAAACTCCCGTTGAATTCCCCGTTACGGAACGTGATTTCGGTAAACCTGCGTCCCTGGTTGTCCCAGGTGTATTCAACGCCATTGAGTTTGCCGTCGAGATAATGCGATTCGATTTGCTTTTGCCCTACTCTAAGCCACCGGATTGCTGTTCCGGTAAACGGCGTGGTTTGCCCGTCGAGGTACATCACGCGATCGCGTTCTGTTAACCTTGCAGCATCAACAAGGCACTGGGCATAAGAGCCGGAGAATAAGGCTGTTGTGAGAATGAGGATGCAGATTATTTTGACCATTTTATCAAGCGTAAACTATAGAACTACCGCTATCGAAGCTGCTGCAGGTAAAGTCCGATCGTTTTTTCGAGCCCCATATACAATGCTTCGCTGATGAGTGCATGCCCGATGGAGACTTCGAGCAGCCCGGGAATCATGCGGTTAAGGTACCATAGGTTATTAAGATCAAGATCGTGCCCGGCATTAATGCCCAAACCTGCTGCATTGGCAGCTTTTGCGGCTTCGAGGTATGGGGCGATGGCCTTTATGCGGTCAACAAAATAATGAGCAGCATAGGCTTCGGTATAGAGTTCGATGCGGTCGGTGCCGGTTTCGGCCGCATGTTTTACCATCTCCACGTCCGGATCAATAAAAACAGAGGTTCTGATACCTGCATTTTTGAATGTGCCGATCACATCACGCAGAAAATCCTTGTGGCGTTTAGTGTCCCAGCCCGAATTTGAGGTAAGCACATCATGTGCATCGGGCACAAGCGTTACCTGGTGAGGTTTTACATCCAGCACAAGGTCAATGAATTTGGGCTCAGGGTTGCCTTCGATGTTGAATTCGGTGTGGATCATGGGACGGATTTCGTAAACATCGCTGTAGCGGATATGCCGTTCGTCGGGGCGCGGATGCACGGTGATGCCCTGGGCTCCAAAAAGTTCGCAGTCAATGGCCGCTTTTAACACATCCGGCATATTTCCGCCCCTCGCATTGCGAATGGTGGCAATTTTGTTGATATTTACGCTTAATTTTGTCATCGAAACCTGATTGAACTGCAAATTTACAAAATGGAAGGCTTAATTGCCCGATTTGTTCAATCGGCAATACTTGAAAAGCCTGGCCCAAAGAGTGAACAGATTGAATGTTCATATACCGATGAAAGGTTAAAGTTATGATAGCCAAAGATTTAGTTTCAGATGCTGTAATATCGCTGAAGACCTCCGATACCGGCCTCACTGCTTTGCACTGGATGGACGAGTACAAGGTCGAACATATGCCGATTGTTAACGAAAGCGAGTTCCTGGGGCTTATTTCAGAGGAAGATATTTTTGAACTCAACAATTACGAAGAACCGCTTGGCAATCACCCGCTTTCGCATCAAAATGCCTATGTAAACCAGTCGCAGCACATTTATGATGTCATCAGGATGTTCTCCGAATTGAAACTTACCCTGTTACCGGTAATTGACGAAAAACGCAAATATCTCGGCGTGATTACGTTGGCAACGCTGGTGGAAAAAATGTCGGGAATAGCGGCTATCAGCGATCCCGGCGGTATTATTGTGCTGGAACTTACCGCAAACGACTACTCCATTTCAGAAATTGCCCAGATTATTGAATCGAACGATGCCCGGGTTTTGAGCCTGTATGTTACTTCACACAGCGATTCAACCAAGCTCGAACTCACTATCAAGGTGAACCGCCAGGATATCCAGCCCATTTTGCAAACATTTAACCGCTATAACTATGTGATAAAAGCCTCGTTTTTCGAAAGCGATTATTTCGACAGCCTGCGCGAGCGCTATGATTTACTGATGAACTACCTGAATATTTGATAACCGATAACGAAGCAAAAGATCCGGCACGGCCATGATGGTAAACAAGGAAAGTTGGCAATGGCTATGCAGGAGCAGTATTCTGTTGTTACTGATTGCCGGCATATCAAATACTGAACCTGTTTTTGCACAGAAGGAGAGCTTTACCATCGTCAGGCATATATCGACTGACAAAAACACCATAACCAAACGGTCAATTATCCTCCGCGAATTACCTTTCAACACTAAAGACACGATTGCAACAGAGAGATTCCGGGAACTTATCGCTCAAAGTGTCCAAAACCTTTTGAATACATCCTTATTTAATTTTGTTACAGTGGATACTTCATTTTCACAAGAG
Source organism: Bacteroidota bacterium (assembly GCA_022711175.1). Lineage (GTDB taxonomy): Bacteria > Bacteroidota > Bacteroidia > Bacteroidales > UBA4417 > UBA4417. The sequence continues at coordinate 48,202 of JAKLFM010000016.1, forward strand.
GGTGAATTCAGGGATGCCGAAATAACCTACCATTTTGTTGAGCGCTGGTACATATGGCCTGCGCCAATTCTTGAAATTTCGGACAGGAATATTAACACCTGGCTCGAAAAAGGTGATTATAAAAGGTTTAATTACGGCGGTCATTTGGTTTGGAATAATGTTACGGGCCGCATGGAAGCTTTAGACCTGATGCTTAGGTTTGGCAAGAATGAACAATACAGCCTGTTGTTCGATGTTCCATACATTGACAGGCAGAAGAAATTGGGGATTGGTATCGAGGCAGGTTTTACGCGCAACCGCGAGGCAGGCTATAGTACAGAAAATGATAAACTTAGCTTTGCATTCGATCATGATTACTTAGTGAAAGGATGGTTTACCGCCCTTCATATCCTGTACCGCCGATCCATTCACACGAGCCATTTGCTGGATATAGGTTACCAGGAGTTTACCTTTTCTGACGCCTTACTGCAACTCAATCCCGGCTATTATTCCGGTGCAGGCAAGGTGTGCCGGTACCCGTCAATATACTATAAGTTCAAGGCTGACTTCCGTGATGCGAAGTATTATCCGCTGACCGGCTGGTATGCGGATGCCGAGGTTTCGCAGGCGGGATTTGGTACTGGGAGAATAAGTTCACTAACAGATGGCTGGATTAAGTCAACTAGCCGACTATATTCAAGGCTGGCCGAACGCTGGTATGCAGGTGCCGGGCTGATAGCCAGACTTTCGACCACTGCCGACAAATCGTTCTTTATGAATACCGCACTCGGCTACAACCGCGATTTTGTGAGGGGCTACGAGTATTATGTGGTTGACGGGACACATTTCGGCGTGTTGAAAACATCCTTAAAATTTGCCCTTATCCCTGAACGAAAGATAAAAGTCGGCTTTATCCCAACCGAGAAATTCAGCCTTGTGCATGTTGCAACCTATCTCACATGGTTTGGCGATGCGGGTTATGTTGTTAAAAATGAGCAGGATAACTCTTCAAACGCATTGCCGGGAAGCGTGTTGTTCGGTACTGGTTTTGGCCTCGACCTGGTTACTTACTATGATAAAGTGATGCGAATAGAATTCGCCATGAACCGCGAAGGTGAAACCGGAGTATATGTTCATTTGATTGCAGGCTTGTAGCATATTTACAATCAATCATTTCAAGGGCAATCAACTACCATTTCGCTATGCTCCATTAACCATTCAACCGTTAACCTATCCACCTTTTATGCAACAACTTCACCGGTTTTGTAAATTTGCCAAAAACTCAGTGCTATGAACATAGCGATATACGGAAAAACCTTTGAACCGGAGCATCTGGCGTATTTCAAGTTGCTTACCGGTAAGCTCGAAGAATTTGGCTGCAAGCTGAAAGTCTGGAAGCCCTTTTTCGAGTTTATCTCGCAAAATCAGGCTCTTACGAATTCAATGCAACTATTCTCATCGCATGAGGAAATTGCAGAAGGAACTGATTTTCTGTTTTCGGTGGGCGGCGACGGTACACTGCTTGGTTCCATTGCACTGGTGCGCGATTCGGGAATACCCATTTCCGGCATTAACCTTGGCAGAATGGGATTTTTATCGAGCATACCAAGGACAGAAATTATTGCTGCAATCAATGATATAATTGAAAAGCGGTACCGAATCGAAAAACGGTCGCTCATTGCACTTCAAAGTCCTTCGGATCTGTTCGGCGATATGAATTATGCGCTTAATGAATTGTCAATCAACAAGAAAGACAGTTCTTCGATGATTGTGGTGAGGGTTTCGGTCAATGGCAACTATCTGCATTCGTATTGGGCTGACGGGCTTATTATTGCAACACCCACCGGTTCAACAGCTTACTCTCTTAGTTGCAACGGCCCGATCATAACACCCGATTCAAGCAGTTTTGTAATCACTCCTATTGCCCCGCATAATTTAACCATCCGGCCTATTGTTATTCCTGACAGCAGCGTGATCAGCCTCAGGATCGAAGGCCGCAGCCGGCAGGCATTGGTCTGTCTCGACAGCCGTTCGGCATACATTGATACTGAAACAGAGCTGGTTGTAAGTAAAGCCGGTTTCGGGATCAACCTGGTACAGCGGCAGGGCGATAATTTCTTTTCTACCATCCGCACCAAGTTAAACTGGGGGCTCGATATCAGGAACTGAGCAGTTTCATTACAGCCCGACAATTCTATCTCTTTCCAAGATGTCGTGAAATTCAGAAAATTCTTCTGTTAGCAATACTGTATTGCCGATTTTTTCGTTTTTATTCCTAATACTCACGTTGACAAAGTTTTACATGCCTGTTGATACGCTTTCCCGAATTAAAAAAATCAGTACTTTTGCATCCTCAAATAAATATGCTTAAAAAATTAATATTACCGGCTATTTTTCTGCTGTTTGTTACAGGAATTAATGCGCAGCAAACAGGCGAATTCGGCCCTCTTGGCGGGGTGTCGTATTACAATGGCGAGTTAAATCCGGGTATGCCCTTTCGCATGTCCAAATTTGCCTACGGTGCATTGTACCGGCAGAATTTCACTGACAGGCTTGCCGCCCGTGTGCATGTGATAAGGGGAACCTTAACGGCTGACGATGCCGTTACCGGTGTAAGGCCCGACCGGAACCTCAACTTTACAAGCCCTTTAACCGAAATTGCAGGCCAGCTTGAGGTAAACTTTTTTGAGTATTACATCGGCAGCTATCAGCACAGGTGGTCGCCTTTCATTTTTGGCGGCGGAGCATTTTTTATGTTCAAGCCCTATGCTATGCTTGGCGGATCAAAAACCGAACTCCGGTCTTTAGGAACCGAAGGACAGGGATCAGCACAGTATCCTGACCGTCAAGCTTACAACCTCTACTCTTTTGCAATCCCTTTCGGCATGGGAGTAAAATTCAGCGTGAACAAATACATTGGATTAAGTGCCGAGTGGGGTATGCGCAGAACCTATACCGACTACATCGACGATATCAGCAAAACATACTACCTCAACCTTGCGGGTGCAGATCCGGCATCGGTTTCAACACCCGAATACCTCAGCGATCCCACACTTTCGCACAATACAGGTATGCAGCGCGGCAATGAACGTAATAAAGACTGGTATGGATTTGCTGGCATTTCGGCTACTGTAAAAATACGTATGTTAAACCGGGAACGTTGCCTCGACCATCAGCGTGACGGTTACTGATCAACCGACTTTAAACCGATTTAAGATAAATTAACAGCTTCAACAGCAAGCCACACCTCACAAAACCCTATTTTTGAACTGAAATGACCGATCATCAAGACCTGCGATCACTTATCAACCCGGAAAAACTGCCGCAGCATGTTGCCATTATTATGGATGGAAACGGCCGATGGGCAAAAAAGCGTGGCCATAATCGCATTTTCGGTCATGAACACGGGGTGGAAGCGGTGCGCCAGACCGCCGAAGCAGCTGCCGAACTGGGTATAAGGTTTATTACGCTCTATGCCTTTTCGACCGAAAACTGGAACCGGCCAAAAGAGGAAGTGGAAGCACTCATGCGCCTTTTGGTCATGACTATTCATGGCGAAATTAAAACGCTGAACGACAATAACATACGGCTCAGGGCTATAGGCGATCTCAACAGCATGAGTGCCGAAGTATTAGCCCAGTTGAATGATGCCATTGAGCAGACATCTCACAATACGCGCATGGACCTGGTACTTGCACTCAGTTATTCGGGACGGTGGGAAATTGCGGATGCACTTAAAAAAATTGCAATTCAGATCAGGAATGGTTCAGTTCAACCTGATGAGGTTGATGAAAAACTGATTTCCGCTCACATGTGTGCTCCCGATATTCCTGAACCAGAGTTGATGATACGTACAAGCGGTGAATACCGCATCAGTAACTACTATCTTTGGCAACTTGCATACTCAGAACTGTACTTTACCAATATACTGTGGCCCGATTTCAGAAAAAAAGATCTTTACAAAGCAATTATTGATTTCCAGAAGCGCGAAAGAAGATTCGGCCAAACCAGCGAACAACTAACAAACGACATCGAATGACACCAGGAAGAAAACTGCTGCTGATATTTACCTTTATTTTATCGCTGGCTTACTGTGCCAATGCACAGGTATCAATTGGAGAACAGATTCCCGATTTCAATTATTACTCTCCCCGCACTTATACTATCGGAGGAATTACAGTATCAGGCGTTGAATACCTCGATAATTCGGTGCTTATTACCATCAGCGGACTTCGTGTAGGAGATAAAATTGAAATTCCGGGCGACAAAACCCGCACAGCCATTACAAAACTCTGGGACCAGGGGCTTTTTGAAGATGTAAAGATTGAAGTTATCCGCGTGCAGGACGACCAGGTCTTTCTCAACATCGCCCTTGTGGAACGCCCGCGAATGCAGCGTTTCAGCTTTAAAGGCATCCGAAAAGGTGAAGCCGACGACCTGCGAGACAAAGTAAAACTTGTGGCCGGCGATGTAGTTACCGATAACCTGATCGTCCGCACTAAAAACCTCATTAAAAAACATTATATCGCCAAAGGATTTTGGGATGTAGCCGTTGATATTGATCAGGTTCGTGATACATCGCAAAAAAATTATGTCACGCTGGTAATCGACGTTCATAAACATAGCAAGGTCAGGATACAAAAGATTAACATCGAGGGAAACGAAGTGCTTGCCGACGGTGGTTTAAAGGCCGCAATGAAGAAAACCAAAGAAAAAGGATCTTACAGGTTTTTATCTGCGATGCAGGAAGGGCTTGGAATCATCACAAAAAACAGTTTAACAGGCAATTACAAGAAGATCAAGACTGATCTTCGCGATATGGCCGATGCCAATGTGAAACCGAGAATTTTCAAAGCGTCGAAACTTATTCTGACAGATTATGAGGAAGATAAGCTCAACCTGATTAACAAATACAACCAGGCAGGCTATCGCGATGCAACCATTGTAAGCGACTCCATTTACAAAGGGAAAAACGGCAATCTTGTTGTAAATCTGAATGTTTACGAAGGCCGTAAATACTATTTCAGAAACATAAGTTTTGTTGGAAACACAAAATATACCGCTTCAGAACTTAGCACCATCCTCGGTATCAAGAAAGGCGATATATATAACCAGGAACAACTCGATGCCGCCATCTCATTCAATCCCAATGGCTTCGACCTTATGAGCCTCTACCTCGACGATGGTTATCTTACAGCCCGTGTTGACCCTGTGGAAATGCAGGCACAGAATGATTCGATCGACCTTGAGGTACGTATTCATGAAGGCAAGCAGATGCGCATCAACAAGGTGATTATTGCCGGGAACACGCGTACCAACGATAATGTAATCATCCGTGAAATCTATTCTCGTCCCGGCCAGTTATTCAGCCGCAGCGATATCATCCGCAGCCGCACTTCGCTGGCGCAGATGAAATATTTCGATCCCGAAAAAATTGATATTCAAACGCCAAACCCCGATCCGGTAGCCGGTACCGTTGATGTCGCCTATAAAGTGGAGGAGACTTCGTCCGACCAGTTAGAGCTCTCCGGCGGTTGGGGTTACAACCGATTGATCGGGACGCTGGGTGTTTCATTTAATAATTTCTCAGCCCGCAACATTTTCAAAAAAGATGCCTGGCGGCCGGTTCCTTCGGGCGATGGCCAGAAACTTTCAATACGAATGCAATCATACGGTAAAGGTTTCCTGAGTTTCAGCACCTCATTTACCGAACCCTGGCTTGGAGGTAAAAAACCAAATGCTTTCAGCGTTTCGGCGTTTGCATCACTTTACAGCTATGGAACCAAAGGACAATCGAGTTACTATCTATACAACATCACAGGGTTGTCGTTTATGCTGAGCCGGCGTCTCAACTGGCCCGACAATTATTTTACGCTTTCGAACAGCCTTAGCTTCCAGCAATATAAACTCGAAAACTACAGCCGCTTTGCTACGCTTGGCATTGGTGATGGTTTGTACCACAATTACAGTTACACGCTGGCTTTGGGTCGCTATTCAACCGATGCAGCCATATATGCCCGCAGCGGCAGCGAGGTGAGTCTTTCAGTTGAGGCTACACCGCCTTATTCGTTGCTGCTTGCCGATAGTTATGCCAAGAAAACCTTCCAGGAGAAAAACAAGCTTGTTGAGTTTCATCAATGGAAATTCCTGGGCACCTTTTACAAACAGATCGTAGGCGACCTCGTAGTAATGGCCAGGATGAAAGCCGGCTTTATAGGGAGGTATAACCCCGATTTGAATTATACCTATTTCAATCGGTTTTTTATGGGCGGCGACGGGATGACGGGTTATAATTCGGCCATTGATGGCCGCCAGCTCGTAGGTTTCAGAGGTTATGCCAACGATGCCATGACTCCCGATGCTCATACTTCAACCGAACCCGGCGGTATTATTTACAACAAAAGCACCCTGGAGTTGCGTTACCCGTTGTCACTTAATCCTAACAGTACCATTTTCGGGCTTGTATTTGCCGAAGCAGGCAACTGCTGGGACAACTACAGCGATTTTAATCCGTTCGATGTTAAGCGATCGCTGGGTGTAGGTGTAAGGGTGTTCCTGCCGATGTTTGGTTTGCTTGGCCTCGATTGGGGGTATGGTTTCGACCAGATTCCCGGATTGCCCAGCGCCAACAAAGGGCAGTTTCATTTCTCCATCAACTCATCCATTGACTAACAGGAGGTTGCCGCCTGAATACATTTTTTGCTTCAACAATGACGAAGGCAACAAACTAAACAATTATTTGGCAGGCTTTTTGATCTGAATGAACCATTCAATAACCACATCAAACCACGTAATCATGAAAAAAGTATTTGTTGCAACCCTGCTCTTTTGTGCGTTCAGCGTTGCTGCTGTTGCGCAAAAATATGCATATGTAAACACCGGCTACATTCTCGATAACATTCCTGAATATGCTGATGCCCAAGCCCAACTCGACGATCTTTCGGTACAATGGCAAAAAGAAATTGAAGCCAAGTTCACCGAGATTGATAAAATGTACAAATCGTTTCAGAATGAATCGGTGCTGCTGCCCGACGATATGAAAAAGAAGCGTGAAGACGATATCATTAAGAAAGAAAAAGAAGCCAAAGACCTGCAGAAAAAGCGTTTCGGCAGCAATGGCGATTTATATAAGAAACGCCAGGAACTTGTGAAACCTATACAGGAAAAGGTTTACACCGCTATCGAAGAAATTGCCGCAGCCGAAAATTATGCCCTCATTTTCGATAAAACAGGAACAACCACGCTCATATATACCAATCCAAAGTATGACATCAGCGAGCAGGTACTCGATAAGCTTGGTTATACCTACAAACCGCAGGATGGCGACAAAAAGAAGTAACAGAAATGCATGAGCGTTTTGGAATTCGCGGTTTTTTTCTACCTTTGCCGCCCTTTCAATACCAAACATAACACACTAATAATCAATAAACGCAAAAATGAAGAACCTTTTTAAAGCAGTTGCAGTTGTTATCCTCTTTGCAGCATTTGTGCCTGCCCAGGCTCAGAAAAACGTGAAGCTCGGACATGTGGATTTCGGTAAAGTGATTGAACAGATGCCGGGTCAGGATACGGTGAAGAAAGTGATGGAAGACTATACAAAATCGCTGCGTGACCAGTTGCAAACCATGCAAACCGAGCTGGAAACCAAGTATGCCGATTACCTGAATAACCAGGCTACTTTCTCAGCCCTTATAAAAACCACCAAGGAAAAAGAGATTTCCGATTTGCAGGATCGCATCCAGGGATTTCAACAGCAGGCACAACAGGATATTTCCGACCAGGAAACCAAACTCACAACTCCTTTTATTGAAAAAGCCAAGAAAGCCATCAACGATGTAGCCAAAGAAAACGGCTTTACTTACATTTTTAACAATGTAGAAGGCTTCATGCTCTATACCGATGGCGGTGAAGATGTTACCCCGCTGGTAAAGAAAAAACTCGGGATCACACAATAATTCCACTCGTAATAACTCGAAGAGGCTGCCAATCGGCAGCCTCTTTTGCTATACAGGAACAGGGCTGACATTGCATTGAAGTAACATCCGAAAGCTAAAAGTCGTGGTGTCCTGACTTCTGACGCCTAATCATTTTCCACCGTACTTCATTTTTTAAATATCAGTAGATGAAGCATTTAATTTATAAATTAGTACGGTTTAACCGTACTAACGCTTATTTTTTACTATGTATTCCATTCGAAAGGTTAAGACCCAATC
>JAKLFM010000160.1 GCA_022711175.1 Bacteroidota bacterium
TTTATTGTTTTATATCATAAAAACCTCAATAGGGATGAATGCAGACTTCACATTTTCAATAATAAAGCCAAATGCAGTCAGAACAGGCAAAACAGGGCCGATACTTGCAATGATAAATGAAGGCGGCTTCAGGATCTCGGCACTGAAAATGGTACAGCTCACAATGCAGCAGGCCGAAATGTTTTACGGGATTCACAAAGGCAAGCCATTTTATGATGATCTTGTTGAATTCATGACAAGCGGACCGGTAGTAGTGATGATACTCAGGCATGAAAATGCAGTTGAGGAATACCGCAGGCTTATGGGTTCGACAGATCCTGAAAAAGCAGATCAGGGAACTATCAGGAAAACGTTCGGAGTCTCTGTAAAGATGAATGCCGTTCATGGCTCCGACAGTGATGATAATGCTGTCAGGGAAGCCGGTTTCTTTTTCTCTGAAATTGAAAGATCCTGAATATCAACACAATTCCATTGTTATCATATTCTGAAGTTATGTTGGTACAGCCTGTGGGTTCATGGAACATTAATATTATTAAATTTGCGGAATTTTAGCAAAGAGAATGGATCCTGAACTTCACATTGATTTTTCCGATAAGAAAAGCCTTGAGAAATATTCATCGGCATTTACCCTGTCGGATATGGAAATATTCATATTTCCCGAACTCTTTTATCCTTTGGTTCTTGCCAAT
>JAKLFM010000161.1 GCA_022711175.1 Bacteroidota bacterium
GGGCTGAATGTCGTGGAGGAGGTCGGTGATTTGACCGGAGACGGACAGGTCTCCGTAATGGAGAAAGACCCGGGCCTCGGGGTCATGGAAGTCCTTGTAGAGGTGGTCGATCCGGTCTGTGTTGAAGGTGCTTGCCCGTCGGATCAAACCGTGAACGGCATAGCCCTTGTCCAAAAGGAGTTCCGCCAAATAGGAGCCGTCCTGGCCGGTGATGCCTGTGATCAATGCTGTCTTCATAAGTTGTCTATTCCTTAATTTTCTATGAGGTCAGTATTTTTTTGTCAGCTGCTACTCTATCGTTTTTTGAGACCTTTGCACAAATACACAAAACTAACAATTTTGTCATTCCGTGCAAGCGAAGCGCGACACGGAATCCATTATTACCAAGGGCTTCCTGGATACCGGCGCGCGTGCCCTCGTGTGACCTCGAGTGACCTTCAGGTCATCAGGTCATTAGGGTATCCGCTGGTAAGACGATTAGAGTGGTTGTGCAAAACTCTCATCTCTTCATCAAAGAGCGTGGTGTTCAATATATGAAAGCAAACGGTCTGTCAAACAAGATTGTCCGGGGCGTTATCCTTTTTATGGGTTAGTTGCTTTTACCCGTAAGCCTCTTTCAACGACTCTATAAGTTTCTTCAATTCCCCACGATCCAGGTTCAAGGAAACCTTGCCGCCACCGGG
>JAKLFM010000162.1 GCA_022711175.1 Bacteroidota bacterium
TGGTGCCTTCTATTACAAAGTTCACTGTTGCTGTGTTTTCTATCATAATATCAGTATTAAAATGCGACCATAAATGCGACCATAAAGGTACAAAAAAGAAATAACAAAGGAAAATAAAGACAAGAAAAAGAAAATAAAATATTGATTATTAGCATGTTAAAAAACATGAATGAACAAGAACAATCAAAAGAAAGATAAAATTATGCCTTACAAGCAGAGGGTCCTTGGTTCGAATCCATGTGCTCCCACAATAAATCCAAAGGTTTCATGCTGTTAAGTGTGAAACCTTTTTAGTTTATTCGATATGGCTTCTGTATATATTCTGTATTCGCATACTCTTAATAAATACTACATTGGTAGTACTGATAGTGCCATTGAGGATAGGCTTAGACGACATTTATCAGATCATAAAGGATTTACTGGCAAAGCGAAAGACTGGAAACTAGTCTATCTGGAAGTAACTACGGATAAAAAATCAGCAATACAAAGGGAAACCCAGATTAAATCATGGAAGAGTCGTATTAAAATTGAAGAATTAATCAAACAAACATCATAGCTGGTTCAGTGCATCCCGATGCAATCGGGAGGGTCCTTGGTTCGAATCCATCCCGATTTCATCGGGACAGGTAGTGCTCCCACAACAATAATTGGGTTTCAGGCATTTAGACTGA
>JAKLFM010000163.1 GCA_022711175.1 Bacteroidota bacterium
CAAAGTTTCCCGACATTAAAATGTCGAGATCATCGTCATTATCATAATCTCCCCATGCAACGGATGAGTTGAATAAGCCCTGCAGAGCAATTCCTGTTTGAACAGTAAAACTATTATCGCCGTTATTTCTGTAAACTCTTGAAATGGCACCTGAGGTCACGCCGTTTGTTGTGCCTGAGATAAGTATATCAATATTGCCATCGTTATCATAATCACCCCATGCCACAGAACTATAATAAATTCCGGGAAGAGTCAAGCCTGTCTGTTCGGAAAATGTATTATTCCCGTTATTCTTATATATTTTGGCTGTAGCACCTGTGGCAATGCCATTCGTAGTTCCTGTTAAAAGCAAATCAAGATCGCCGTCATTATCATAATCGCCCCAGGCAGATGAACCGTTGCTTACGCCGGCTAGTGAAATCGCTGATTGTTCTGTAAATGTGTTATCGTTGTTATTTTTGTAAATCTTCGAAAAGCGTCCGTTAGCAGAATTTCCTGATACAAAAATATCAGCGTATCCGTCATTGTTATAATCACCCCAGGCAACTGAACCTTGTGAAACGGGGATCAGTGATATTCCAGTCTGTTCGGCGAACAGTCCTGTTTGTACTGTAATTGGGTTTGACTGCCCTGTCTGGGTATAGTACGCAGGACCAGCATCATATTCAAT
>JAKLFM010000164.1 GCA_022711175.1 Bacteroidota bacterium
ACAGGCTCGAGTTCATCTCTGTACTCTATTTTGTCGGACTGTCATTGCTTCTGACATTCATCGCCGTCAGATTGTACAGGCGGAAGGAGATTTATTTATAAACCTCATCAAAAAGTAAATGAAAACCATCAAATACCTAACTACAGTGCTGGCAGCATCTATTTTATCAGGATTCGGGTCTTACGCGCAGGATTATTCAGCGAACATATTTAAAGGTCATGCTGACGTAGGGTCAGCCGCTCTGAAAGGCGACCTTCAGTTCATTCCGCAGACCCAGGAATACATTCTGACCGGATCCGGTGACAACATCTGGTTCGGTGAGGATCAGTTTCATTTTGCATGGAAAAAGCTGAGCGGTGATTTCATCCTGACTGCCGATGTAAGCTTCATCGGTGAGGGGAAGCATGAGCACCGGAAGGCCGGGTGGATGATCCGGCAGAGTCTCGACACGGATTCGCCGCATGTAAGTGGAACTGTGCACAGCGACGGTCTGACATCGCTGCAATACCGTAGCGATAAGGGAGCTGAGACCTCCGAGCGCAGATCACCACTTACGGCGCCGGATGTAATTCAGCTTGAAAGGAAGGGAGACATTTTCATCTTTTCAGCTGCAGAACGGGGAAAGCCATTTGACACTGTTAAGATAAGTCAGGCAGCCCTGACCGGG
>JAKLFM010000165.1 GCA_022711175.1 Bacteroidota bacterium
TGTCGAAAAAAACCGGACCTTAAATCAATTTCAAATGAAAAAGCTTGGTTTTTCCATGGACTGGACCCGCTACCACTATAGTTTAGAACCAAAAATTGTTGATAACGTCCTACTAACTTTCAAAAAACTTTATGAGGACGGTCTCATTTATCGCGATGAAAAGATCGTCAATTATTGTACTTTTTGCGGTACTTCTTTTTCCAATCTTGAAGTAAACCATAAAACTGTCGATTCTCATCTTTGGTATATCAAATATGGACCATTGAGCGTAGCCACCACCCGCCCTGAAACCATGCTTGGTGATACCGCCGTTGCCGTTAATCCCAAGGATAAAAGATATCAGAAACTTATTGGTCAAAAAATATTATTACCGCTAGTTAATCGAGAAATACCTGTCATAGAGGAAGAAACAATTGATATCAAATTTGGTACCGGCGCTGTCAAAGTCACTCCTTCTCATTCTCCCGAGGATTACGACATCGCCAAAAAACACAATCTAGAGTTTATTCGCATTTTTGATTATGACGGCAAGTCCAACCAAAATGTTCCCGAAAAATATCGTAGCCTATTTCCAAATCAAGTTAGACAAATGGTTGTCGAAGATCTTAATGCCGCTGGCCTCATTGAAAAAATTGAAAATTATTCTCATGAAGTTGGTCACTGTTA
>JAKLFM010000166.1 GCA_022711175.1 Bacteroidota bacterium
TCGTTTAGCAAATGATTTTAAAATTACTAATGATAAATCTAAAACTGAACTTGGCGTTTTATTGAAAGTCTGTAATATATTATCGCATTCAATTAATGGCTCTAAAAACCCACAAGAAATTCACCAGTCTGCAAAATATTTAATGCAACTTATTAAGGACAATGACCCACTACACTATGAAAGAATGAAAAACTAATCTGAAATGAAAGGACAAGCCAACGCATACAGCCACACACATTGCCAAACCGCTCAAGCCAACCCTCAAACCCAAGTTTGGCAAAGAGTGTGTCTGTCCGAACGCACGGCAGACAGAAACGAAGTAGCAAATTGAAAGATAAAAATGACAGAAAAACAGAACACCAGTGCACAACAAAGTGTAAATGCCATAAGGGTTTCAGAGGTATGCGAAGGTCAGAAGTCCGCTTTAACTTTTCGTGTAACTTGATGGCGAATCACCCGCAATCCCTTACGGCACTTACACTCGACCGTTAGCAACAAGCCTAAAAAAAAACTCCACCGACAACTTACTACCCGATTGAAAAGAAAAAAACAAACACCCCGACACACAAAAGCAAGAGTTTGGCAGCCCTTCCCTGCAAGCCTCGCTTCGCTGCCAAACACATGCTTTTCTCCCACCGCACCCGCTTCGTGGATAGGGT
>JAKLFM010000167.1 GCA_022711175.1 Bacteroidota bacterium
TTTTTAAACCCGAATGGGATTGGACTTTCTTCTGGTCATTCACCGCAATGTTTTCTGTTTGGCTAGCCTTTTTAAATGTGCTGCCTATTCCGGGATTAGATGGTGGTCATGCCGTTTTTATCCTTATCGAAATGGTTACACGCAAAAAACCAACAGAAAAAACCCTAGAAGTTGCTCAAACAATTGGAGTGGTTATTCTATTGACATTGATGGCTTTAGTATTTGGTAATGACATCTGGCATTTGATAACCGGAAAATAAAGATATAAAATGCATATTTTTTGCGATTTTTATTTGGATAAAACAATTTTCGCTTTATATTTGCACTCGCAAAAAAGGTTATATACCTTCCTCCTTAGCTCAGTTGGTTAGAGCATCTGACTGTTAATCAGAGGGTCCTTCGAGCCCAAGAGGGGGAGCTTTTATGACAAAGCCGCTATTTAGCGGCTTTTTCTATTTATAACATTTTGATTTTTAAATAGTTACGAGCCAAAAAAGCGGTTCGAGAAGTATAAAACAAAATTATGGGTTTTTTAAGCGATTTCTCGAACCGCTACAGCAGAAGCATTTTTCTCTACATCCACCCTTAATTCACGAACTCGTTTATTTCGAAACATAATCATAGCTATGGTCTCTTCTAGCTTAGGAGTAGCAAAA
>JAKLFM010000168.1 GCA_022711175.1 Bacteroidota bacterium
ATTGTGGGGAAGTTTTTCAAAATTTCAGAATATAGACAATGAGTAACACATGAGTGACAAATTCTGGCCAGCTTTCTCTATCTGTAGTTTTGCTGAAAATAATTTTACGGAATTCTTAACCTTGCCTGCCGTGTTCCTCATTCTTATTAATTTGTCGTTACAAACGATTGTCAGGAATCCAGACGATGCAAACGAGGGGTATAACAGGTCTGTTCTTATTTTAAATCATTGATAACCATTTCGATCCTAATCATCGGTGGCTTCGGCTCGTTCCTCGCTCAGCCACCTCAATACTCAGTAACTGCAACAATCTGAATTCCTTCCTCAAGCCAGGTGGCTGAGCAAGGTCAGATTCTTCATCTGACCGCGCCGAAGCCACCGCTCTCCACCACGGCAATTTCTTCCTCCGTAAGCCCGTACAACTCATACACCAGCCGGTTCACGCGCTCCTCGCAGTGATCTATTTTCGCCTGCAACTGCTCCCGCCGGCTCTCAAGGGTGACAGACGCAAGCTCTGAATTTGAGTGAAGTGTTTCTTCTATAAGAATCGAGATCTCATTTTGAATATTACTATTCGCAATTTTAATTGGTAAAGATCTAAGTTGAATTACTTTTATTTGAGGGAAAGCATCATTTATTTCATCATA
>JAKLFM010000169.1 GCA_022711175.1 Bacteroidota bacterium
TTATCATCCTTCTTGTTCTCATCTTCAAAAGTTGTGATTTGCTTTCAGATTGTATCTTTGACATAGATACCACAACTTTATCACTTCTACCCCCATCTGCATACTGGTTGTGATTTGCTTTCAGATTGTATCTTTGACATAGATACCACAACCCTCCCCTTGTATTCATGACTTCAATCATGGTTGTGATTTGCTTTCAGATTGTATCTTTGACATAGATACCACAACGCAACCATTTCACACACTTACACCACCGCAGTTGTGATTTGCTTTCAGATTGTATCTTTGACATAGATACCACAACCAACTGACTGAAATCGCTATCCGGTTACTGGTTGTGATTTGCTTTCAGATTGTATCTTTGACATAGATACCACAACAAATTGCGGCTGAATAGTATCGGTGACCCTGTTGTGATTTGCTTTCAGATTGTATCTTTGACATAGATACCACAACAACTCCTCCGAGTTGGCAGCAACGGAATAGTTGTGATTTGCTTTCAGATTGTATCTTTGACATAGATACCACAACGGTATTGTTTATCATCATGTAGGCCGCCTGGTTGTGATTTGCTTTCAGATTGTATCTTTGACATAGATACCACAACTTATTATTCTAATCCTATTGTGCATTTATAGTTGTGATT
>JAKLFM010000017.1 GCA_022711175.1 Bacteroidota bacterium
TTGGGAAGTACCCCCATTTCTGCTGGTATTTTGAGCTGCCGTCAGCACGCATGGTACCGTAAACAAGGTATTTGCCATCGAAATTATAGGCTAACCTGCCGAAATAGGACATACCGTAAAGCCTGCTTCCATCGTCAGATGCTGCATCAATGAGATCAGTAGTGGAAAGGCCGATATACCACGATTGTTCATTACCCGTGGGAAAAACTTCGCCCCTGCCTGCTAATTTCTGAAAGCCTTCATCTTTATAAGATGTACCTGCCATAAGGGTAAAATTGTGTTTGCTGAAACTCTTGGTCAGTGTTGCTACATTATCCCAGATGCGGTTGTTGTATAAAGTGAAAATCTTGGAAAGGTCTGCCGTCTGGTTCTGGAAATTATTACTGCTATAAAAAGGAAGATTTACGGATCTTTCCTCTACCGAAGTAACACTATTGTTATAGGTTGACTTGAATGTAAGAAGTTTCGGTATCAGGTTAAATTCCATATAAAAATTTGCCAGCATCTTCTTGATCTTCTGGCGGTTGTTATATGTATCCATTGAGGGAAGAGGATTTTGTCCTGATCTGTAACCCAGATCGGTAGCATCGGAATAGTATTCGGGCCAGGCATCGGTATTTTGTTCATCGTAAACCGGCATGATGGGAACGGCAAAATAGGCATCGTTCCAGGCGTTGGAGGCATCGGCGTGTTTTAATGCATCGCTGTAAATCAGGTTCCCGCCAACAGTAAGCCAATTGGTGGCTTTTACATCAACTTTTGCACGGAGATTAAGCCTGCTGTAATCATTCTTCATCTTCATAATGCCTTGCTGGTAGAAATAGTTCATGCCGAGGGAGTATTTTGCCTTTTCTGTACCGCCATCAAAGTTGAGGCTGTGGTTCGAGATCAGAGCCGGGCGAAGGATTTCGGCATACCAGTCGGTATTAACATCCGGTACATTCGGGTTTATGCGGCTGCGGCCGTAACGTTGCATGGCATTGAGGATAAAGGATTCTTCGGCTGCAGAGCCCGATTCCATGGCCATGGCCGTAAATTGTTCGGCATTCGCCATCTTCAGAACGTTTGCTGCAATCTGGTAGCCTGCATAACCATCATAGGTGATTTGAGTTTTCTGGTTGTAACTACCTGATTTGGTTTCGATCAGCACAACACCATTGGCAGCCCTCACACCATAAATGGCTGCTGCTGAAGCATCTTTCAAAACCGAAATGGATGAAATATCCGAAGGATTTAAGAAGTCGATGTTGTCGTAAAACATACCATCCACAACATACAGGGGAGCTTCGTTTGCTGATCCGGGATATGACCCTACACCGCGCACCCTTATGGTAGAAGAACTTCCGGGAGTGCCGTCAGAAATGACCTGCAAACCGGCGACCTTACCTTGCAGTGCCTGCATGGGTTGCGAAGCCGGGGTCTTGAGCAGGTCTTCCGATTTTACTGTTGTAATGGATGAGGTAAGGTCCTTCACCTTACTGGTACCATAACCAACAACCACCACTTCGTCGAGGGTGGTTTTCTTGGTCTGAAGCTCAATATTGATCACATTTTGAGCTCCAATGGCAACTTCGGTGCTTTCGTAACCGATAAACGATACAACCAGTATGTTGTCAGTTGGTGCGATACCAATCGAAAACTTACCGTTGATGTCGGTCGAAGCGCCTTTGGTAGTGCCTTTTACCAGCACCGAAGCGCCCGGTAAGGTTTCCTTGGTGAGGCCATCGGTAACGGTTCCCGTAATGGTTCTCACCTGCGCCATGGCAACCGTGCTGAACAACAGCAGCATCATTGCCATACACGTTTTAGTGCAGTTGGTTAATAACTGTTTCATAATTGTTTGATTAGGTTAGTGTTGGTTATTTATGACAAAATGATATACTGATTATAGAGCTGATTGGACTTTTTAAAGATACAAAAAAAAGGCAAGAAATGCGAAATGCTTTATATATTACCCCATCATGAATACTTCAATACAATGAGATGGAAAATGCCAGGTTGCTCATTGGTACTTCAATCGTAGCTTGAAAGAAGTTAAATAATTATTAATCAAACCAGTAACAACATCAAAATATTCAGCACACCCGATTATTTATTTATGTATGAGCATGCGATAAAATGGAAAGTGTGAGGCAAACCGCAGAAAGGTTGGTTTGTTTTCAGCGTAAAAACTTCATAAACAAATTACCTGCCGAAAGGAACAGAGCTTTTCAGAATTGAAGGATAAACTCCACCAGATTCTCGTCAGATGAAAGAGAAAGGCGCTTGCGAAGGCGATACCTTCTGATTTCTATTCCGCGGGTGCTTATATTCAACAGCGGTGCAATCTCTTTTGAGGACAGGTTTAACCGCAGGTAGGCACAAAGCTTTAAATCGCTGGGAGTGAGATCCGGGTACGAAGTTTTAAGCCTTTTGAAAAAGTTTTCGTGAGCCTGGTCAAACAAAGCTTCAAAGGTTTTCCAGTCGTTATCGCTCGAAATATTACGATTGATCAATGAACTGATGCGGTCGAAATAGCGCAGGGGATATCGGTTTCCGAGGGCTTCCTTTTGTTTCTCCAGTTCGTTTTTAATTTCGATAAGCAGCTCATTCTTTTTCAGGATTGCAGCGGTGGCGTCAGCAAGCTGAATGTTCTTATGCGAAATCTGGGTTTCGAGGTTCTGATTTTGAAGCGTTATGATTTCCTGTTCAGCGGTTTGCTTTTCAATAAGCGTTTTTGCAAGCGATTCCTGCCGCATCCTTTCATGCTGGCGTTTTATCCGCTTGCGGTAATAATACTGGCTTATAAGAATGGCTGCCATCAATGCCAATCCATACATAATAAATGCCATGATACTCCCGTACCAGTAAGGTTTAATGGTGAACCGGAAGGTTAAAGGCTCCGAAACATTACCCGATGGCAACAGCGACCTAACCATAAAGGTATAATCGCCTTTCGGCAAACGGGTATAACTCACCATGTTGCTGCCCGACCAGTCACTCCAGGCAGTATCAATCTCATTAAGTTTATACTGATATAGGAGTCTTTCGAGTGGGTATCCTCCCGGCCTGAATGAAAAGGAAATATTGTTAAAAGCGTGGCTGATACTGATCGTACTTTTTGCCGGATCAATTGTAAGCAAGTCTCCCGAAGCATTCAGGGCAACGATATCGCGGAATACCAGTTTTAACCCCGTATCAGGCTTTGTATTGATTTTTGACAGGTGCACTATCGCAAAGCCATTGTCGAGGCAAATAAGTGTTTCATCATCATTCAGCACTACAACGTTTTCTGAATTTTCCACCATACTTACCTCGTATTCATCGAGTCGCAGCCTGTAAATCATGCCGGCTCTGCCGGTTTTGACTTCGAAGAGGGCAAGGTCATTTTTATTGATAAACCAGTACTTGTTCTCACCTGCAGGAACTATGCGAACTGCTGCTGCAAACTCCTGCAATTGGTCGTTCATCGCTGTAAACGGAATAATCTTCGATTGCAGGTCATCCCAGGTATAAAGTCTTTCACCTGTTGTAAATACCACCCTCGACTCGAGTTTATACACACCGATTTTGCTTTTCGCCGGAAAACCATCAATGCTGCTGAAGGTCTGAAGTTCGGTCACGCTGTCAGCTTTAGCATTAAGCCTCAAACGGTAAAGGCCTCGCACAGCTTGTCCGATCCATATATTGCCCAGATGATCAGGTTCAATGGTGCTCGAAGGCTCAATAAATCCCTTTACAATATGACTAAATTGCCATATTTGGCCGGCTTTCTTAAAGATTACCAGCGAAGTGTAGGTGCTTTGGATCAGATAGTACTGTCCACTAAAGAAAAACTCCCGGGCAGCATAGCCGCCACCGATATCTGAAATTTTATTAAAGCGCCCGTTATCAATGATATACGTTCCGTTTGTATGACCACAAAACAGCTGGCCGTCCAGGACATTAAGTTCCCAAACCTGCCCCTGCGAATTGGGAATGAATCCCGAGTTAACATATCGTTCGCCCGAACGAAAATACATTGAAACCCCTCTGTTTGTCCCGATATAAAGCGTTTTTCCGTCCGAAGCAGCAGAATAGACTGAACCGGTGGGCATTTCTTCGTTCAGGTACAAGTCAACAGGCCGGTCAAACTCAATTAAGTCAATACCTCGGTCGAGGCCAATCCATAAGTTTTTCTGATTATCGCAACAAAGCGCCAGTACCGTATTATCCTGTAAGGCCTTTTCGCTGTGCAGGTTATCAAGTAAATTACCTTTCATATCGAGGATCACGATCCCTTTAACAATTGTGCCGAAAACAATGGTTGAGTCCCTGATGATCCCGTTATTGATCTGGTATTGTTTAAGTAATTCGTTGGCCGCTGATTCCCAAGGTACAATTGATTTGCCGTCAAACCGAAACAACCCTGAAGATGTAGTGCCTATGAGGTAAGTATTGTCGTTCAACGATAAAATGGTTTTTACCTCGCACCCTGCCATTTTTTCGCCATCAGGAATTGCCACCAATCCATCGTTAATAATTTCAAACAGGCTGCCGTTGACGGTTTGAACAAACATCCTGTTGGCAGCTTTAAGCAGAAAAACAATGTTTCCTTTCAAAGGAATAGGTTTTACTGATTTATGGTCGTAAACAAACAGAGAGGAAAAACTTTGAAAATAAATTTTGCCATTTAACTCGACAATTTTCCATATTTCCTCGTTATGAAAATTGTAATTATGTAAAAGCGGTTTGAGTGTATGATAAACCAGTTGCCCGTTTTTTTCATAGTCCCAATACCCGAATTCTTCGTACGAGCCTGAATAAATTTTTCGGTCACGGGCAATCATCACTGATCTCACAACCAGTTGTCCGGGCATTTGGTATAATTTCCATCGTATGCCGTCGTAAACAAGCAAGCCGTTGTTGTTGCCTGCGTAAACATATCCCCGGTTGTCAATATCGAGTGACCAGTTTTGATTGCCGGCTTTATAATCTTTACGGCTGAAATGCGTCACAAGGTGTGAAACCTGCGCTGTGGCGCCGAACTGAAGCATGATCAGCAGGGCAACAGAAAGGCGGAGTTTCGTGTTACTTAACTTTTGAAGCATTTTCAAGCAGACACTTAATACGATAGCTGGCAAAAACAGGTTCTAAATTTACAATAATCTTAGATGAGAAGATTTATTGATGGCATTGCTGATCAAATAAGCCAGGCAAAGAAAGCGATTTTTCATGTTTCAGTAACCATTCTTTCCGCCACAGCCCGCCGCCATAACCGGTAAGTTTGCCATTGGCGCCGATTACCCGATGGCACGGAACTATAATATTTACAGGGTTTTGGCCATTGGCATGGCCTACAGCCCTTACTGCGCCTGCATTTCCATGTTTCCTGGCAAGATCAATATACGAAATCGTTACTCCGTAAGGTATTTTCTGAAGCTCGTTCCATACTTTCAGTTGAAAATCAGTCCCTTTCAATTTCAGTGGCAGGTCAAAGACTCTGAGTTTTCCGTCGAAATATGCTTCAAACTGCGCTATACAGTCCTGCAGGTACAGTGATACATGCGCTATTGCAGTTGGAGCATCGTTCAGGTATTTAACCGCTGTAATGCCCTCTTCGTTACCGTGGATCTCCATCCAGCCTATCGGTGACTTTAAATATGCAACCTCGTTTTCCATATTGATTTAAGAGGAAGCCTGGTTAAATCTTATTGAAAGTTATCCTGAAAAAGACCACTTCGGGCCTGCTGCTAGTGCGCGCAGGCGGACCCCACCCTCCATAACCGGCTGAAACATAGAAAATGGAATTTCCAAGTTTCTTTAGTCCTACACTTACCTGGTACATCGCACCTGTAATGTAGTTGAGAGGCCACAGCTGCCCGTGGTGTGTGTGTCCCGAAAGCTGAAGGTCAACACCGGCGTTTGCTACCGAATCAAGGTCAAAAGGCTGATGGTCGAGCATAATAACAGGATGAGTAAAATCAACACCATCAAGTACTTCGGTAATATTTTTTCTCCTTTCATGGCCAAAACTCCCTTTGGTACGATCTTCTCTCCCGGCGAGGTAAAAACTACTGTCGATCAGTAGAGTGCTATCGTTCAACATTGTGATGCCATGTTCTTCGAGGTATTTTTTTGCCTTGTCGGCGCCGCCGATGTATTCGTGATTCCCGGTAATTGCATACACACCAAGCGGGGCAGTAATTTTCCTGAGTTCGCGCCCAAGGTCGAAACGCAATACAGGTGCAAGCTCTTCATCCACAAGGTCACCAGCAAACACAACCAGGTCAGGCTTGAGATTGTTGATGAGCGCGGCCATTCGCTTTGTCCGCCGCGGGCCAATGAGCACTCCCATGTGAACATCAGACGCCATTGCTATTGTGAGACATTTACGTTTGCCGGCATCTTTAGGGATATTGAGATCTATTGTCCTTATTTTCGGAGTAACTGCATTGATATAACCGGCAAGCATCACAAATGTGACAATTGCGATGACGGTGAGCATGACATACATTTTGAGTTTTACAGGATCAGCAGGTAAAAACCAGGGATACGAAGGAATTGCCATGTGAAGCAGCCGCAGCAGATCGATGGCAACAACTGCCAGGAAGAAATAGAACATAAATCCAAGCCAAAACGACCCCACCCATGTGAAAAAGTCACTTACCGGCGAAAGCCAAACCCTTTCGAGAATACGGGCAACGATATACGATGATGCCAGAAATATAAATACCCATTTATACCAGCCCCTTAATCCTGAATCAACCGGTAGGGCACGCCAGCCGCGTATAAAGATGTAGTAATTTATAAGTGCATAAACCAGTAGCACTATGCTGAAGAAAATGATGAAGGTTGTATTGCGCATGGAAAGCCCGATTTTATCCTGGTTGAAGGCTTTGTCGTTATGGTCGAACAAAGCAAATGAATGTGTAAATTTACAGCATTAAAATTCGGTACAAAATGGAAATCGAATCACTGTTAAAAAAGATGCATATTAAGCCTGGAAACAGGCTACTGTTGCTCAACAGTGATGCGGATTTCATTGATGCCGTTCAAAAAAGCAACCTGCTGATTGTTGAAACCAGACTTTCATCAGGCGACTATGATGCAGTGTTACTTTATGTAAACAACAGTGTTGAACTTCAAAAGTTTGTCACAATAGCACTGAAAGCTGTTTTGCCTTCCACAGCTTTTTGGGTTGCCTATCCAAAAGGTTCATCGGGAGCGAAGACTGATATCACACGCGATAAAGGATGGGAGCCCATTACCGGTAAAGGTTTTATCCCGGTAAGCCAGGTTTCGGTGGATGAGAAATGGTCGGTACTCAGGTTCAAGCCTGAATCACAGGTAAAAAAAATCACAAGAGGCAATACAACTGGCAATCAGAAAGAACTAGTGATACCGGCTGATTTCCTCGAAACACTCACAACGAACCATCTCCTGATCGCTTTCGAAAAAATGGCTTTTACACATCGTAAAGAATACATCCGGTGGATAGAAGAAGCAAAAAAAGAAGAAACGCGCTGCCGGCGGATTAGCAAAGCCGCCGAGATGATCTCACAAAATAAAAAACTCTCTTAATCCCTTGAATTACACTCAACAATGAAATCAATACTTACACACTTCCTTTCTGCCTTTGCCTTCTTTTTCATTACCCTGAGCTCTCCCGGGCAAACCGTGATCTATCATCAGGCTTTCGAAGATACAGCCAATCTTTTTAAAAGTTATGTGCTTTACGAAGGCGATCATGGCATCCCGGCTTCAACGAGCATGTCGTCGCTGGCCGATAGTGCCTGGGTGGTACGCAGCGTCCCGGGGCTTAACACGCATGCCGCAGTTGCTACTTCGGATTATAATCCTGATGTTCAGGCTAACGATTGGTTCATCACACCGGCCATTCAACTGGGTAAGGATTCGAAACTCAGGTTTAAGGCTTCCGCTTTGCAGGCAAATCCTGCCGATATTTACTCGGTTTATATCTCTACCTCGCAGCAGGATGTGAACAGTTGCCTGTTCAACGCTCCGCTTGCCACTTTTGAAGGCGAAAAAGCAGGTGAATGGACTGAACACACCATCAGTCTTGCTGATGCCGGCTTTGCATCGCAGCAGGTTTATCTCGGCTTTAGGCTGCATACCCTCAACGGGGGCAACAATCTTTTTATAGATGACATTTCGGTGCTCGACGATTCGGCCACAAGCCTTGTTTCGCTCACTTTCAGCGTAAATATGGGCGTATGGATGAAAGAAGGGAAGTTTTATCCTTCTATGGATTCGATTGATATTGTAGGAAATTTTAATAACTGGACCAGTGGCGAATACCTGCTCGATATGCAACCACCCAACGATTCTGTATATTCTATCACCATACCGGGCTTTTATGTTGGGCAGCACCTTGAATTCAAATTCAGGATAAATTGCAGCTGGGCCGATACTTTGGTGGAGTTTCCTTACGGACAGCCAAACCGCGTCTGGAACATTGAACAGGGGAAGTACACATATTCATGCTATTACAACGACGAAGGAATCACATACGGCATCAAAGAGCGGGAAAAACTCATGAAAAGTGTGAAGGCATTTCCGAACCCGGTAACTGATGTGCTATCAGTAATAATACCATCCGAAATCGAACGAATCTCAGTGATGGATATGAATGGTAAAAGAGTGGCCGAATTACATACCGGGACCGCTGAAATTTTAAAATTGAACCTTACCGGTTTTCACAACGGAAATTACCTCATACTCTTTTATGCTGAAAACGGCTTTGTTGGCAGCCGCAAAATTGTGAAGCGATAATTTATAACCTGCTGATACTTCAGAAATCTTTCATCCACTCGTACGTGGCGTAATGCGCACCATTCATGCCGGCGTTTTCGTAAACCTTCAGCGCCCGCTGGTTCGATTTGTCAACATATAACCTTATACCAGCCACTCCGGCATCTTCCAGAACCTGCATTTTTATGTATTCATACAATTTTGCAAAAACGCCATGCCTGCGGTAGGCCGGCACTACGTAAACCGACTGAATCCAGTAAATCAGTGCATTGCGCCAGTCGCTCCATTCGTAAGTGATAAGCAACGAAGCAATCACCTCACCATTGGTTTCGGCAACGTAATAACAGCCTTTTGAAGCGTCGTTAAACACAGCACGCACCCCGTTTCCAACAGTTTGCTGATTCAGATGCAGTTTCTCTGTTTCCATGGCCATAGCCACCTGGAAGTTGGCAATTGTTTGTGCATCAGTTACGAGAGCCTTTCTGATGATGAGGTTATTCATGGAGGTATTGTCGTGATTATACTTTAGTGCGAGTACCATGTATGCTTATTAGAAATGCTTACTTTTGCACTTCTTTTCACAGCTGCCAAAAGTAGCAAAAACCTTAAAAATCGCTTCGATGAGCGACCAGATAAAGCACGAATGCGGCATTGCCCTTATACGGCTCCGGAAACCCCTCGAATATTACCATACACGATACGGCACAACGCTTTACGGCCTCAATAAGTTGCACCTACTCATGGAAAAACAGCACAACCGGGGCCAGGATGGCGCAGGTGTTGCTTCCATTAAACTGGATATGAAGCCGGGAGTGCGGTATATTAACCGACTTCGCTCAAATGCAGCTTCACCTATCGAAGATATTTTTAAGCAGATATATAAGCCCATACAGGAGGCAGGAGAGAAGAACCCCGACAGGCTTTCGGATGTTAACTGGCTGAAACAGAGCCTCGAATTTACAGGGGAACTGTTCATGGGGCACCTGCGGTACGGCACTTTTGGTAAGAACAATATCGAAAACCTGCATCCGGTGCTGCGCGCCAACAACTGGATGACGCGGAATCTTGTTCTGGCAGGCAATTTCAACATGACCAATGTTGATGAGCTTTTTAACCGCCTTGTTGATTTCGGGCAATATCCTGTTGAAACCTCCGATACGGTTACAATTCTCGAAAAAATAGGTCATTTCCTCGATGAGGCAAACGAAGAACTTTACAGAAAATTCAAAGAAGAAGGGCACTCAAAGAAGGAAAGCACCAGGCTCATTGCCGATAATCTGAACCTTCAGGAAATACTGTCAAAGTCATCAACATACTGGGATGGCGGTTATTCCATTGTAGGCATGATAGGGCACGGTGATGCCTTTGTAATGCGCGATCCTTCAGGTATAAGGCCTGCCTACTGGTATTGTGACGAAGAAGTGGTGGTTGCAGCTTCCGAAAGGCCTGCCATACAAACCGTATTCAATGTGCCTGATACGGCTGTGCACGAACTTAAACCCGGCCATGTGCTGGTAGTGCGAAAAAACGGTGAGGTGTCGGAAGAACTGTGCCATAAACCGGACGAGCGCAGATCATGTTCCTTCGAGCGTATTTATTTCAGCCGCGGCACCGACAGTGATATTTACAAGGAACGAAAAAAACTGGGACGACTGCTTGCAGCCAGTATTCTTAAAGCTATTGATTACGACATCCCAAATACAGTATTTTCATACATTCCCAACACGGCAGCATCAGCATTCTATGGTCTGATTGAAGAGCTGAACAGTTATTGCGACGGCATCAAAAAAGATAAAATCCTCCAGCTTGGAGCTGATTTCACCCGGCAGCAGCTTGATGAAATTTTCAAGCTACAGGTTCGCATTGAAAAAGTTGCCGTGAAGGACATTAAACTGCGCACTTTTATTACTCAGGATGCCAAACGCGACGACCTTGTCGCCCACGTGTATGATGTTACCTACGGTACGGTAAGGCCCGGTATTGATAACCTGGTGGTGATTGACGACTCTATTGTGCGTGGTACTACGCTCAAGCGCAGTATCATTCGCATGCTCGACAGGCTTCATCCCCGCAAAATAGTAATAGCCTCCTCTGCACCTCAAATCCGTTATCCCGACTGCTACGGCATCGATATGGCCAAGATTACTGATTTTATTGCTTTTACCGCAGCTATTGATTTGCTTAAGGAAACCGGCCAGACAGCAATTCTTAACGAGGTTTACCGCAAATGCAAGCAGCAGGAAAATCTTCCCAAAGAACAGGTAATCAATTTTGTAAAGGAAATTTATCAGCCGTTCACTGCCGATCAGATTTCGGCAAAAGTATCTAAGCTGGTTACTCCGGCCAATTGCAATGCAAGTGTTGAAGTGGTTTACCAGACAATTGAGAACCTGCACCAGGCTATTCCGGGGCACCTGGGCGACTGGTACTTTACGGGTAACTACCCGACGCCCGGAGGCAACAAGGTGGTAAACAAGTCGTTCATAAATTACATTGAAGGAAGGAACGAGAGGGCCTACTAAGCAGGAACATCATTCGGACAAAATACGGGAGGCGGCTCATGGCCGCCTCCCGTATTTTTTTAGTTATATCATTAAGCCTAAAACTCCCTGGCTAT
The DNA here is from genome assembly GCA_022711175.1 of Bacteroidota bacterium. GTDB lineage: Bacteria > Bacteroidota > Bacteroidia > Bacteroidales > UBA4417 > UBA4417. The sequence continues at coordinate 11,351 of JAKLFM010000017.1, forward strand.
AAGGGCAGCAATTTCTGCGAGCTCTTCGGACGTGAGTTTCAGCTTTGGCTTGGCAAAATTAATATCGTTCATCTCGTTCATCGGTACGAGATGGATATGCGCATGCGGAACCTCCAGACCGATAACGGCAATACCAACTTTTAAACAGGGGATTGCCTTTTTAAGTGCTACGGCTACCTTACTGGCAAAAGCCCAGAATTCCTGGTATAGCGCGCTGTCCATATCAAAAATGTAGTCAATCTCCTGCTTTGGTATCACAAGCACATGCCCTTTTGCAATCGGGTTGATGTCGAGAAAAGCGAAAAACTTGTCGTTTTCGGCAACTTTGTGACTCGGAATTTCACCGGCAGCGATACGTGAAAAAATTGAAGCCATAGTTTATGTTTTTGTAATCAAATGGAATAGCGGGACTATTTCTGTGAAATTTCAACAATCTCTACAGTAATTTTACCAGCCGGTACAGCAATATCAACAATATCGCCTTTGCTTTTGCCGAGTAACCCTTTTGCTATAGGCGAGGTGATGGATATTTTCCCCGATTTGAGGTCGGCTTCGTTCTCAGGCACCAATGTATACGACATGATGGCATTGGTTTTTGTATTTTTAATTTTCACGCTCGATAGTATCAATACCTTCGAGTTATCGAGTTTCGATTCGTCGATGAGGCGGGCATTGCGGATTTGGTCCTGCAATTTCGAAATTTTCATCTCCAGCATTCCCTGGGCATTTTTTGCTGCGTCATATTCTGCGTTTTCTGACAAGTCGCCTTTATCGCGCGCTTCGGCTATTTGCTGCGATATTGAAGGCCTTTCTACTGTTGTTAGATGCTCAAGTTCTGCTTTTAATTTCTCAAGACCTTCCTTAGTATAATAAGTAACGTTAGTCATTCTGTTTGGTTTTCTGTTGATTAATAAGATAAAAAGACCCTTGATTAAGGGTCCTTTCAGGTGGCAAAGATAAGCAGGAAATTGTTTCCCGCTGATGGTTCTAGAAATTTAGCCGGGCTGCAATGCTGTGTGTTCCTTCGAACGGGTTGGTTGCCCGATAAGAGTAATCAACGGCAAAGCCTGAGCCTTTCTGCTTGTTGAAGGGCACTTGTACGGTGAAGCCGGCACTGGGGCCGGTAAATACAGTCGTACGTTCAGCATCACTGGTTATGCCATCTTCGTATGTGTAAGCGCCACGCAGTTGCAGGTACGACATCAGAGCATACTCGAGACCAAGTGTATATTGATCTTTGAAGAATGAATTTGAGGTAAAAGTACCTGCAATGGTTATCCGGTGAACATCAGCGAAATGAATGTCGTAGGCTGCACCAATGTTTAGCTGTGATGGAAGTTCGAAATCGGCTGAACGTTGTTCGAGGGTGAACATGCTTTCCTGGTTGGGCAGGAAGCTGCGGATGGAAAGGCCATCGCCCCTGAAACGCATAGTAGGGCCGATGTTCTTGAGCGAAATACCGAAATGAACATTCTCCTTCTCACCGGTTACATATTGAATACCGGCATCGAGGGCTACACCCTGGGCGCTTACATCGCTGATAACTTCCGAAATGATCTTGAGGTTAAAACCCCCGTAGATACTGTTGGAGAAAGCCTTGGCATAAGCTATGTTGATATTCATGTAACTGGGCGAAAAATTACCGATACCGCCTTCGGGAAGACTGGTGGTAGTGATGGGAATATCGCCGAATTTCATCGCCATTACGGCCATACCTAAAACACCTGAGCCTGCTTTGTGGCTGAAGCCAAAAGTATTAATCCCTATTTCGGAACCTTTGAGCCATTGTGTATTGCTGAAAATGAGCTCAGTGCCTTTGGCAAAGCCAAGGCCTGCAATATTGGTGTACATTGATTCGAGGCCATAAGCATTGGCAACGTTAACACTTCCCCATCCCGAGCTGCGCGCCCAGGGATTGATGAGTAATTCCGATGCACCCGATTGGCCTGCCCTGTCCTTATTACCTGCAAATGAGACTGCGGGATATAAGATTGCCCCTGCCAGGAGGATAGCTATGATGGACTTATAGATGTTTTTCATAGTCAGTCTGTTGATTAGTTGTTTATACTGAGTGAACCTCCTTAGTTGTTAAAATGCATTCAGGTCAACAGGACGCAGCGCTCCGAACCATTTAATCACTTTCTCGCCAACGTCGGGCACTTTAACATGAATGAGGTACAACCCTCCTGAAATGGGTATGCCTGCAAAATTCTTAAGATCCCAGTCAATGTATGTGGTTGCGCCTTCTTTAGCAGGGAATTGCCTGATAAGCGTTCCGGCTGTTGAATAGATGGTGACCACAGCCCTTTCGGGGAGGTTAACAATTTTTACCCGGTTGTCGAGCTGGTTGACTTCGTATGGTGAGTATCCGTAATATGGATTGGGCACTACATTTATTTTATCAAGATCGCTCACAGCTTTTACGGCATCGTTGGTAACAGTTGCAGCGCCCTTGGTACTGAAATTGTACATCGGGTAGAAGTTATTATCGTTGTGGCTTGCAACCATATCACCGGTATGTGCATAAGAGAAATACCTCCTGTAGGGCTTGCCGACGCGAAGTTTAACAGTGGCATCACAACCCAGCCAGGTTGCTGAAGGAGCTTTGAGAGGGATGGTAACCCACATGGCATTGGAGTATTGATGTGCTTTCGCCAGTTTAACCAGGTTCGGATTCCCTGTTTTCTTCATTTGTGTGGAGAAGTTTTTGCCTGCGTCATAAGCCGGCGAATCATAAATGGGGTTTGGTGTATTCTGATACTTGGCTTCGGTATGCGCCATTATGTAGATAATGTGCTTCCCGCCGAGTACACGGTTACCCATTCCGTCAAATACATTGGAAGTTGGATTGAACAGCATGTCAGCTCCATTCTCGTTCACGAGACGTGAGTCTTCACCGAACACTATATTCAGCCTTTCGCCTGTTTCCAGGTTAATGGCATAGCCCGGGAACCAACCCATTCCGTATGGTGAAATGTAATCGGAGTTCATGGCCGGATCGGTACTTTGAACGGCAGTGTCACCATCCTGGTTTACTGAGCGGTGTTTCCTGAGGTCGTACATCTTTGCCCCGCCTTCAGCCTGGCTTATTATCGGGCACATTTCAATGATAGCACAGCGCGTCCATTTACTCTTATCGGCTGTAAAAACCACGTCAACGCTGGCAAGATCGTACATATTGCATTTGGTTTTCGACATGAAACTGAGGTCTCCGTAGGCTGGTGCTGCAGAATCCTGCGGAAAGCCTGCAGCCAGGTTATAAGGTGCCCATGTGCCTCCTATTAATTGCTCATAAACCCCGAATGGGTCATACGATTTGGAGGCTGTCATATTCCAGTCGTTATTGTTAGCATTGTCAGGATCTTTTACGCTTCCCGATCTAATCCAGTTAAAATCGGGGAAGCCGTCCACATCAGGCAAACCCGCTAACCAGTAATTGGATGAGTCAGCAAAGACGATGGAAGAGCCCAGATAACCGTTGTTATCGGCAGCCGGTCCCCAGGTGTAGCTGGGAGCCTGGTTCTGATCGTAGGAAACTTCGAGACGGAAAATCCCCGGGTCGAAAGGTTGTGAGATCGAAACCGAAAGGCCGAGGTCAATAAATACCTGTTCGTTCTTGAAACTGATCAGTGTGTCGGATTTATAAACCTTTCCGGTCGAGTTGTCGGTAAGTGTCCACCTGCAATCCTGAATAATGGTATCCATTTCTCCGGCTTTCACCGTTGAGTAAAACATTGAATCGAACTTGATGGTATAATCGGCTTCCTTCACATTGAGGGGGTCAATTACCTTTACATTCACAGGGCTACCACCTTTTTCGTACTTCATTGTGTATGCAATAGGGTATGTTTCGGAACCGATCGTATTCAGCGAATCCACAGGTTTTTTCGAGAGTATCTCATCCACTGATTCCTTCGTAAGTTCAAGAACGTTTCCTCCATTTCCTTGTCCGGCAATACGTGTTACAGCGAGGCTTTCACCATATTTTGCCTGAGGGTTGATTAAACCAACCGGTGCATGAGGAATACCGGTGTAGGTTTTAATGTTTTTACGACCGGGCAGGTAGGGTAACTTTTGCCCTTTGTACTTTTCGACATCATTGGCGTCGTAAGGCAGGTAGTAGTTGTAAGCGTAAGCAATTGCCATGTAATAATACTGCTGGTGATTTACCAGTTTTTCACCTGAGAAAGCATCCTCGCCAAGGGTAAAGCTGTGCGAAATACCCTGATCGGCGCCATCAACTTCAACAACAGGTACGTTACCATTCAATGACTGGTCGAAATTAAAGTTAACGAGCCGCGATACCCCGTTCTTCACATCGCACTGGAAAACAAGCCGTGCTTTGGCGGGATCGTGAATATCAGCACTTGTAACAGTAGCATCTTTAAGCTGGAATACCTGGTAACCTTCGAAGTTATATGTTGAGTCGTAACGTTCGCTTGCACTAAGGCTGTCGGGCGAAACGATGCGCGGGTCAAATTCCTGGTATTTTTCGTTGAAGTTGTTGCCGGCATCATTGGTTTTGCGGTTGGTGAGGTAAATGATAAGTTGCCTGTCGAGTTCGCGGATGGTGAGGTCAGGGGCATTGGGTCCTGAAATAACCTTGAAGCAGTTGTCGAACAGCATCTGGCATTTGTCATCAATAACGCGGAGAGCTTCAACTGATGCAAAAGGACCGCCAGAAGCTGCCCTTGCCCAGGGAATACCAACAGTGATATAATTTACAGCACCGGGTTCGAGTGTGAAAGGTCCGGCTGATTGCATAAAGCGGCGGTCATCAGGATCGTTGCCTGCGGTTTCTTCGGTCCAGTATGGCATTCCGTTGGGGGGAAGGCCACCGGTACCCCAATAGCAAGGATCGCTGTTGCCGGGGAACATGAAGTCGCAATCAGGGCCAAGGCCGCCACCCTGTGCATGGGCATTGCCTCCCCAAATCATCTTGGTACCATCTTTCCAGATACCTTTCATCAGGTTGTAATAATCAATGGCAACACTCGGGTCGGTCATATAGTTGGCGCCTCCGTTATTGTGATAAACGAATCGGCGCATCCCGAAACGTTCGTCGTCGATAATGCTGTTGGCAAAGTTTACACCGTTGATGCTTACATCGCAGTTTTCACCGGTTTTGGGATTGTATTTCGGATTATCAATACCGTCAGGGTCAATATAAGGTCCCTGGAAGTAGTCAACTCCAATGGCAGGAGGCTGGGTACCGTAAGCCCATGCCTGGCCTTGTCCGTCAATAGGCGTGCCGTTGTAGCAATATCCGAGCCCACGCTTAACATCGCAGCCTACATAGTCGTCCCATGCATAACCGAGGTCGGTATCAACCCACTGGCAGAAATAGGTTTCTTTGAGGCGGTATGTTGAACGGTTAATAATTTCATAACTGTAGAAAGTCATGTTGTTAACCTCGTCGTTGGTCGAAAACCCGAAAGCCTGGCCACGAATTTCGACACCGATTGGCGAGCCGCTGGTTTCAGTATGAATGTTGCCTTTATCGTTAAAAACCCACCACAAGGTATAGTCACCTTTTATTACCTGGTCCGAAAGAATACCGTTGCCTTCAGCTGTGGGTATCTTGGTATGGCACAGGGCATTCGAAACATCATAATACGGATAATCTCCGTCGTTCTGCGGATCATATTGTCCGTCGCCGTTCCTGTCGAAAAATGGTGCAAGATAGTAGCTCTGTCCTTTTTCAACGTCGCCGTGGGCAGGCCATTTAAGGATGGTGGAAGGAATCTGGTACCCTGCATAGCTGGCAGGATCATCCCAATAGGCAAGGAAAGCGTCCACGTCATCGCGCGACATTTCAAACAGCTTATCATATGCAGCGCAGGTGTAATCGTCGATAGCTGCTGTGCCGTCGATGGTAAGCGGGCCGGGCCAGTAGTCGTTACCAACCTGGCGGTAACGCAAGGCGGCAAGTTTAAGCTGGTCGTTTACATCGAGGCCGCCAAGCCAGAGCGAGCCGCTGAACATTGACATTTTTTTGGAGCCTTTGGGAATTTCGTACTGGGCTGTCTCAAAATCCCACCACATATCGCCGCCGGTATTGATACGGGCACGAACGTTGTTAATTTCGAGCCATTTGAAATTAGCTCCGGGAATACAGCCTGCAGCAGTTGACTTTATATTGTTGGTTGCCGCACTGCTCTTTTCATAACGGTACTTTTCGGCATACACGCCTGTTACAAGCAGCGAAAAGAACAAGATTAGTGACAATATTCTGTTGATATTCTTCATGGTGTAGCTTATTAAGGTTAAGCAGATCGTTTTTTCGTTCGTGTAATGTTAAAAGTTAAAACTGAGGCCAAGACGTATCATCCTTGGAGAGCTGTAGTTATATGGGCTGTTCACACGAATGCGATAGAAGTCGATAAAGGATTCGGGGCTGAGCTGCGAGTAAATCTGAGCCTGGTATTCGTCGGCAGCAAGATATCCGTCGTCATCGGGATTTCCGGTGGCAGCCCAAACACCCATGATGTTCTGGCTGTTGAGAATATTGAGCACCTGGAGGTAGAGGTTCAGATATAGATCAGATACATTTCCTTTTGAGTCTTTGCGTGTACCAATGGTGAAGTCTTTGTCAACACGCCCGTCAAGCCTGAACGACCAGGGGAGGCGCGAGCCATTGATCGAACCTGCTATTACACTCTGCGAACCAAGCAACGAGATTTTGCTCGAACGGGTGTAAGGAGTGCCCGAACCACCGTTAACGGTAAGGTTGAAACCTGCATTCTTGAGCACCTGTATGCCTTTGATAACGGGCCCGTTGTAATCTTTTCCCTCACCGTAGCGGTAGTCAACATTGAGGTTGATGCCATGGCGGCGGTCAAAATCGAGAGGAATAAGGGTACGCAGGTTGGGTTGACCCGATTGGATCAGGCCTTTTGAAGTTTCGGCATTTGAACCGGTACCATTGGCAAACTGCAGGGTATAGCTGGCCCTGATACGGGCGTTGCCTGTACGGCGCAGGTCGTAAGTTACCGTGAGGCCTTTTACTGTTCCAAAGTCTATGTTATTATAGGAGTAATAGGTTTTTGGATAAGCTCCTGTGTAACGGTAGCTTTGAATCTGATCCCTCATTTCGCGGTAGAAACCCGAAATGTTCACCGAGGAGGAATTCGAAAGTTTTTGCTGGAAGCCGAGTTCATAGTCAACCGTGCGTTCCGGTTTCAGGTTAGGGTTGCTGAAGGTGGGTGCGCTTTCACTTTCCCAGAAAAGGTAATTGATAGGATTGAATACCTGGTTTGATTTTGGTCTCTGTGTTAACACATCATAGTGAGCATAGAACAAGGCTTCGTCCGAAATGGGGAACGAGAAAGAGATACGCGGCATTACGGTGATCTGCGGCTCATAGTCGGCAAATGATTTGCCGCTAATGCTTTTATCATCAGCGTCAACTAAATAAGGTGAAACTGAACCTCCTGAAACGAGTCCGCCTTTGCTTACGTCGAGCGACGGGTCGAGGACCACATCACCATTGGCATCGTACCAGTTGCTTCCGTTGCGGTAACCGGTGATGCGGGTGGGTGAAGAAACATTGTCAACATACACAATGTAATCCGAACCCATGCCAACGGGATGAGCGCCAAATTCCGAAACTTCAGCAACCGTTTTTGCCGGGTATAGCAGGTAGGGGTCTTTTAAAACGCTCTGGTTGGCATCGTAACGGTCAACGCGTAAACCAATGTTGAATACCAGGTCTTCGAACGAAAATTTATCCTGGATGTAACCTGCCAGGTAGATTGGTTCAAAAGGAGCAATAAGGCGGGTATAATTGCCATCAGCATCCTTGGCATTGTAAAAATCGTCGATGGTTGGCTTTACAGTGAGCTTGTTGCCGTAATAATCGTATCCGATAGCTCTCCCAAGTTGGGACCTTGGATCAGATGTATTATTGATTAATTCATCGGCACTGAATAATTTGACACCGAGTGGGCTGCTTAAGCTCACGGTATGGAGCTTGTTATCAGCATCATAATAATTGATGGTTTGTTTATCAATATCGTAGCTGTTAATGTCGATCCAGTCTAAACCGTTTACATTAAGTCCCATGAGGCGGCGCAGGTTGATGTCGAAGGCACGCTGGCCAGCCTGGTCGTATAGCCTGTGGTAGAAAGTTGTATCCGATTCGCCTTCACCACCTTCTTTAACCTGTGGATTATCAAGATCCAACTGCTGGATATGGGCATTGGTAAGCTGGTACATAATCGGCCAAAAAGCCGTCGGAGCGTATGAGTAACTGCTCGATTTGTACTGTTCAAATATAAAACCAAGCTTTATTTCATGGTTCCCGATATCAGCTGAACTGTTAATGTTGAACGACACCTGTTTGGTATCACTTTCGGCATAACCCGATTGTATGACGCCGGGTGAGGAGTAGAGCCCGTAAACACCGCCAAACACTCCGTTAGGATTGTACCCGTTTAACATACCGCCGCCTGAGTATATGTTTTCATATTTATCATAGTGGAAAGCGTTGGTATTATATAAGGAGTAGTAGTTCGAAGTGTAGTTTGCCAGCACAGGATTGTACTCAGCCCTTTGAAACGAAATGAGCGTATCATCATAAGCGTTCATGGTAAAGTTGAAAATTCCGGTAGCTGTATCTTCTTTGGCTTCGAAAGTGCGCGTTTTATATGTGGTAAACTTTCCGACATATCCGTAAGCCATGAGATTGTCCTTCAGCTCAGGATCGTACGATTTTGCATGAACGCTGGTATAGTCGCCCTGCAGGGTATAAAACACGTTTTTGATGAGCGAACGGCTTTCTTTATCAGCAGGGAATCGTTGCGTGAAACGCCCGAATACCCTCCAGGTATTTCCTTCCGAAACGCCATACCGGTCGTAGTTAAAGATTGAATGATAGTAGTTGAAATTTTTACCGCCATAAGCGTTGTAGCTGCCGCCAACAGTGAAGTTGATGTTCGGCCCGGTCTTAATATCAAGTTTACCTGTTGAGTTAAACGAGTAGCCGTCGGCATTCACATTGGTTTTGATGTGTTCGAGATCGCCAAGACGCAGGAACTCAACATTTTGATATGAACCGAAACCGGTACCAGAAGGACGCAGGGGATTGGTTTTGAGCTGTTCGTAAATATCGTCTTTCACTTTGTAGTTGCCTATTGCAAAAGGGCTTTCGTCTTTGTTATGCTCAAAGTCGGCTGCAACAAAGTACCCGAGAACGGAATAGGTTTTGTCCTTATTCCAGAAGAGCGGCCCGGTAAAGTTTACGCCGCCACGGTTATGGCCGAAAGCATCGAGGAATTCGGATGTTTCCAGTTCAATACCGCCGCCAAACCTGCGCGAAGGGCCTTTGGTTGTAACGTTGATGATACCGCCGGTGGCATCGCCGTACTGTGCGGGAATACCGCCCAGCACCACCGATACCTGCTCAATGGCTGATTCGGGCAACGATCCTGAACCGCGAACGCGAATACCGTCAATATACATCACGTTGCCGTCGGTACGCTGGCCGCGGATACTGCCCACTTCACCGTCAGAAGAGAAAACCCCGCCCACGGTTGTAGCCACAGCAGAGGCATTGCGGACCGGCATCTTGTTGATTTCTTCGGCTGTAACAGTACCGCCACTCACGGTTTTATCCTTGTCGATGAGCGGGACCTTGTAATCAACGACTTCGTACGTTGATATTTCAATGGCCGTTGATTCCAACTCAAGGTTGAAAGGAGTGATTTGATCGGCTTTGATGAGCACCCCCTGAATAAGTACGGGTTTATACCCTACATAGGATGCTTTGATGTTGTACTTGCCCGGCGACAACGGTTTAATTGTGTAATTACCGTCGAAATCCGAGGTTGTACCACCGGCCTGGGTTCCGTTTGCTTCTACAATGATGTTAGTGAAAGGTACAGGCTCCTTGGTCGTTTTGTCAAAGACCTTACCTTTCAGCGTTCCCGATTGTGCAAACACTGTGATGTTTGCAACCAGAAGCAAAACAAAGACTGTGAGTAATTTTCTTACCATAGAACGTGGTTTTGTGTTTGCTGTAACGAATGGTTAGTGAGTTTCTCGTAAAAAGTTCGTAAAGGTATAAATAAAAAAAGTCACTTCGGAGAGGATGTGGAGTTGGCGACGTAAAAAAATTAAGAATTCGTTAACATTTTTAAGGTGTTAAACCACAGCATGTTCGCCAATTTATGCTTCAGCCGCAGAAGAAATAAACATTCTGAGCAGGAAAATCTGCTTTGAACACGACCTGAAATTTGAATGATTTGTGAACAGATTAACAAACGGGCTGGGATTGTTTCAGTTGCACCCCGGACTGGTTTTGGCGGGCTTTTTCATAAACTTGTTAAAACCTTTCGCTTTTTTCCTGGTTTTTTTCATCATTTTCCTGGTTTCATCGCTCTGGTTTTTCATGTGTGCATCTATGGCCTTATCATATTCAGCACGGGCTTTTTCTGATTCTTTTGCCTGCTTCTTCTCCACCTGTGCCTGCTTGCTCGGCCTGAGTATTCCACACGACGAAACTGTGACGAGCATAAGCCCGGCAACAAGAATACCTGCTGCCCATACGGTTTTAAAGGTCGTTTGCCTGATGATGCGGTTGAAATATCTCACTTAATTCTCCGTTTATGAACAGATAGCTGATTTCATTACTTTTACAACGTAATTTGATATGATTCAATTGCCTGCAATGTTACGATATTTTCCGTTGTTTTTACTGATAGTCGTGTTGCCTCTGGCATGCTCGAAGGAGGAAGCACCTCAGATTCCCTACGTTTACGTTGATTACTACCTGTATCCCAATTCGCTTGATTACATCCCGATTGGCGGCTCGGTTTATTATAACGGCGGTTACCGGGGAATTGTCATTTATCGTTTTCTCGAAGATGAATTTAAAATTTTTGAACGTTGTTGTCCCTACGATCCCGAGAAAGCAAATGCTTTCGTTGAGTTTGAGGAAGGAGGATTAACGGTTGTGGATTCGGTGTGTATGTCGCGTTTTATCCTATACGATGGATCACCCTTCGAAGGGCCTTCGGGTTTTGCATTGCATGCTTACCATTATTCATACAACGGCGAAGTGCTGCATATTTACAATTAGAACCTGAAGTTGTTTCAGTAAATATAAAGACCTGACTGATTTCTGGAACCGGTCAGGTCTTATATTTATAGGTGTTTATTGATTTCTTAATACCTGTAATGATCGGCTTTGTATGGACCTTCAACAGGAACACCAATGTAATCGGCCTGCGCTTTGGTTAAGGTTGTGAGCTTCACACCCAACTGTTCGAGGTGCAGGCGGGCAACTTCCTCGTCGAGATACTTGGGCAGGCGATATACACCTACTTCATAGTTGTTTTTCCAAAGGTCGAGTTGAGCCAGGGTTTGATTTGAGAAAGAGTTGCTCATAACAAACGAAGGATGCCCGGTGGCACAACCAAGGTTTACGAGGCGGCCTTCGGCGAGCAGGAAAATGGCATGGCCGTCGGCGAAGGTGTATTTATCAACCTGCGGTTTGATCTCAATTTTTTTGACTCCCGGCATCGTATTGAGCTTGTCAACCTGTATTTCGTTATCGAAATGGCCGATATTGCACACAATAGCCTGGTCTTTCATTCCGGCCATGTGTTCAATGGTGATAACATCTTTATTTCCGGTGGTCGTAACAAACACATTTCCTTCGGCAAGAGATTCTTCCACCGTGGTAATTTCGAAACCTTCCATAGCGGCCTGCAGGGCGCAGATGGGGTCAATTTCGGTAACGATAACGCGGGCGCCGTAAGCACGCATCGATTTTGCGCAGCCCTTGCCAACGTCGCCATAGCCGCAGACAACAACCACTTTTCCGGCGAGCATAACATCGGTAGCGCGCTTTATACCATCGGCCAGCGATTCGCGGCATCCGTAAAGGTTGTCAAACTTCGACTTGGTGACCGAATCGTTCACATTGATGGCCGGGACCAGCAATTCGCCTCTTTCGAGCATCTGGTACAAGCGGTGAACCCCGGTTGTGGTTTCTTCCGAGACGCCTTTCCATTCAGCAACAACTTTGTGCCATTTCTGGGTGTCTTCAACATACGATTCGCGCAACTGTTTCATTACTGATTCCTCTTCGGCATTTGAACCTTTTACTTCGAGGAGTTTGGGATCGTTTTCTGCTGCAAAGCCTTTGTGGATGAGCAGGGTGGCATCACCGCCATCGTCAACAATAAGGTTGGGGCCTTTTCCGCCGGGGAAAGTGAGCGCCATATTGGTACACCACCAGTATTCGTCGAGAGTTTCGCCTTTCCAGGCAAAAACCGGTATGCCGGCAGCGGCAATGGCAGCTGCGGCATGGTCCTGGGTTGAAAAAATATTGCAGCTTGCCCAGCGCACTTCGGCTCCGAGTTCCCGGAGCGTTTCAATGAGAACGGCAGTCTGAATGGTCATATGCAGCGAACCGGTGATGCGGGCTCCTTTAAGCGGCTTTTCGGCGGCATATTTGCGGCGAATACTCATCAGGCCGGGCATTTCCTTTTCGGCAATCTCAATTTCCTTGCGGCCCCAGTCGGCCAGAGTTATATCTTTTACTTTGTATTTCAATTCGTTATCTACTAAGGTGTTGTTCATGACAGTTGTATTGTTTTGAGGGGTGCAAAGGTACGGGTTTTACTGATATTTAAAGTATTTCCATACCTGATTTCGTCATACATAGATTTTTATATATTTTTGCACCATCAAATGATCCTTTCTGATCAAAGGGTGTTTGAGTTATACAGAAGAGGCGAGAGACCTGGCTCTGCGACCCTCTGGCAACCACCGCCAACAAGCGAACGGTGCCAATACCTGGTCCCGGCTTACCGGGTGATTATAATTGAAACACACTCCTGTTCCCGACATACGGAAATGCCGATTGTGTTTTAACAGTGCAACCGCTTCTGCATCACTATCTTTGTGTGCAGATAGCTTTAGACTATTGGTATGATAAACATCAGAAAAGATATCAGGGCAGAATTAAATCACCGTGTGCTGGTGCTCGATGGCGCCATGGGCACCATGATTCAGCGCCGCAACCTTACCGAAGCCGATTACCGCGGCGAGCGCTTCAAAAACCATCCTGTTGACCTCAAAGGCTGTAATGACCTGCTTTGCCTTACCAAACCGGGAGTTATCAGTTCAATCCATCGTGCTTACCTCGAAGCCGGCGCCGATATTATCGAAACCAATACTTTCAATGCCACATCGGTGTCGCTGGCCGATTATCAGCTCCAGCCTTTCGTTTATGAGATAAACAAAGCTGCTGCCACACTCGCACGCATCGAAGCCGACTACATCACCGGCTTCAGTCCCGCTAAACCCCGATTTGTGGCAGGAGCCATCGGCCCTACCAGCAAAACCGCCAGCATGTCGCCTGATGTTAACGATCCCGGCTACAGGGCTGTTACTTACGACCAACTCGTTACTTCATACAGTGAGCAGGTTAGGGGGCTTATCGATGGCGGCGCCGATCTGCTGCTGGTCGAGACTATATTCGATACGTTGAATGCCAAAGCAGCCCTCATGGCGGTGAACAATGTACTCACCGAAAAAGGAATAAAAATGCCGGTAATGGTATCGGGCACTATAACGGATGCCAGCGGACGCACACTTTCGGGACAGACCGTCGAAGCCTTTCTGAATTCGGTTTCGCACATGGATTTGCTGAGTGTAGGTTTTAACTGTTCGCTGGGAGCCGAACAACTTAACCCGTTTATTGAGGAACTTTCGCGCAAAGCGCCTTTCTATGTAAGCGCCTATCCTAATGCCGGCCTGCCCAACCAGTTCGGGCAGTACGACGAATCGCCACTCGTAATGGCCGGGCACGTGAAGCAGATCACCGACAACCGATCAGTCAATATCATTGGAGGTTGCTGCGGCACCACACCCGAACACATTGCCGAACTTGCAAGGCTTGCCTCAAAAGCAGCAATTCGCAATGTCCCGGCACCACGTCACGAACTGAACCTAAGCGGGCTGGAGCCTCTCGTTGTATTTGAGAACAGCAACTTTATCAATATTGGTGAGCGCACCAATGTTTCGGGATCGAAAAAATTCGCACGCCTTATCCGGGAGGAAAAATACGACGAAGCACTTGCCATTGCACGCCAGCAGGTAGAGGCAGGTGCACAGGTGCTCGATGTGAACATGGACGATGCCCTGCTTGATGCCGAACGCGAAATGACTCGTTTTCTCAACCTGCTGATGTCGGAACCCGAAATTGCCAAAGTGCCTGTGATGATCGACAGTTCCAAGTGGGAAGTGATTGAAGCCGGTCTCAAATGCCTGCAAGGCAAAGCTATCGTGAATTCTATCAGCCTGAAAGAAGGAGAAAAGGTTTTCAGGGAACACGCACTTAAAGTGAAGAATTATGGTGCTGCCATGGTGGTGATGGCTTTTGATGAGCAGGGACAAGCCTCCACCTTCGAGCGGCGGATCGAAATCTGCAAACGTGCTTACCATATTCTGGTTGATGAACTGGGTATTCCGCCTGAAGACATCATTTTCGATCCGAATATTCTTGCCATCGCCACCGGCATTGAGGAACATAACAACTACGCTGTAGATTTTATCAATGCCACAAAATGGATAAAGGAAAACCTTCCTTTCGCCAAAGTGAGCGGCGGCATCAGCAATCTCTCGTTTTCGTTCCGTGGCAACGATGCGCTTCGTGAAGCTATGCACTCGGTATTTCTATATCATGCAGTAAAAGCCGGGCTCGATATGGGAATTGTGAATGCCGGCAATCTTCCTGTTTACGACGAGATTCCTGCCGATCTGCTTCAACTCATAGAAGATGTACTGGTTAACCGCAGGCCTGATGCTACCGAGCGGCTGATCGCTTTTGCGTCGCAGATGAAAGCAGGTGAAAAAGAACATACAACTGCCGAAGCCTGGCGGGAGTTTTCTGTTGAAGATAGACTGTCATATGCACTGATTCATGGCTTAGATACCTACGTAGCCGAAGATGTGGAACAGGCGCGACACCTTTTTGCCAGGGCAATCGAAGTGATCGAAGGGCCGCTGATGAAAGGAATGAACGTAGTCGGCGACCTGTTTGGCGCCGGGAAAATGTTCCTTCCGCAGGTGGTAAAAAGCGCCCGCGTGATGAAAAAAGCGGTTGCCGTTTTGCTTCCGTATATCGAAGCCGAAAAGATCTCCGGCGAAAACCGCTCGGCCGGAAAAATTTTACTTGCCACTGTAAAAGGCGATGTACACGACATCGGGAAAAACATTGTGGGAGTGGTTCTTGGCTGTAATAACTACGAGGTGATTGACCTTGGTGTGATGGTACATGCCGAAAAGATCCTGGATGCCGCAATAAAAGAAAATGTTGATATTGTGGGCCTTTCGGGACTTATAACGCCCTCACTCGAAGAGATGGCCTTCGTAGCATCGGAAATGGAACGCCGTGGTTTTAGCATACCATTGCTTATTGGCGGTGCAACCACCAGCGAAATGCATACAGCCGTGAAGATCGCACCCGAATATTCAAATCCTGTTGTACATGTGCGTGATGCATCGCGGGCAACGGGCGTGGTTGCATCGCTGCTTTCGGCCGAAGCGCGGCCTGCATTCGTAGACTCAGTCGCTCAAAAGTACGATCAACTCCGCACAAAGCACGAAAATACAATTGCCGGCATTTCGTACATAACCCTTCAACAAGCCCGCGAAAATGCTTTCAAAACGAATTGGGAGCACTACACGCCGGTAAAACCTTCGTTCTTGGGCGTCAGGATGTTGAAGGATTTTCCTCTCGACGAAATCAGCCGCTACATCGACTGGACTTTCTTTTTCCATGCATGGAAGATCAGCGGCAAGTACCCGCAGATATTTGATGACCCTGTAAAAGGAATTGAAGCACGAAAGTTGTTCGATGACGGGCAGGCTTTGCTGAAGCGAATGATCAGTGAGAAAATGGTGACGGCCAATGGCGTATTCGGATTTTTCCCTGCCGCTTCAATAAACGAAACGGTTGAGATAACGCTCGAGAACGGTTCAAAGCAGCAACTCCATTTTCTGCGAAACCAGGAAGAAAAGGAGCCCGGTTTGTACAATTTGTCGCTTGCCGATTTTATTGCTCCGGCGGCTTCTGTAAAAAACGATTTTATCGGCCTCTTTGCCTTAACTGCAGGACTTGGCGCTGAAAAATGGGTGCAAGAGTTCGAAGAACAGCATGATGATTACAATGCCATCATGATAAAAATACTTGCCGACCGCCTGGCTGAAGCTTTTGCAGAACTGCTCCACGAAAAAGTGAGAAAAGAATACTGGGGTTATGCTGCCAACGAAGACCTGCCGGTCGAGGAGATGCTGCACGAGCAGTACCAGGGCATCAGGCCGGCACCCGGCTATCCCGCCTGTCCTGAGCACAGCGAAAAACGAGTTATTTTCGATCTGCTCGAAGCAGAAAAATCCGGAATCGGACTCACGGAAAACTTCGCCATGTACCCGGCTGCATCAGTAAGCGGATATTACTTCGCCCATCCTGAAGCACAATATTTCGCCGTGGGCCGCATCAGCCACGAGCAGGTAGCTGCTTATGCTGAGAAAAAAGGAATGGATATTGAAACTGCCGGACGATTGCTTGCTAATAACCTGAATTACTGATTGTTTTACGATGAAAGTTATAGATCATATAAAACGTGCCAACGGCAAAACCCTGTTCACTTTTGAACTGTTGCCTCCGCTGAAGGGCGAAACCATTGAATCAATTTACGAAACGGCCGATCCGCTCATGGATTATTCACCGGCTTTTATTGATGTTACATACCACCGCGAAGAGATTGTTTACAAACAGCGTACCGACGGGCTTCTCGAAAGGCGCACGGTACGCAAACGTCCAGGTACGGTTGGCATTTCGGCAGCCATAAAGTTCAAATACAAAATCGATGTGGTGCCGCATATCATTTGCGGCGGGTTTACACGTGAGGAAACCGAAAATGCATTGATCGACCTCTACTTTCTCGGAATCGACAACCTACTCCTGATCAGGGGCGATAACCCTGCCGGCGAAAAAGTGTTCCGTCCCGAACCCGACGGTCACAAACATGCCATTGACCTTGTAAAACAGGTCGTTCAACTGAACAATGGAAAATACCTTGAGGAAGAATTGCTCAATCCCATTCCCACACATTTCTGCATCGGCGTAGCCGGTTATCCCGAAAAACACGTTGAGGCGCCCAACCTGCAGCTCGATCTTCAGAACCTCAAGGACAAAGTTGACGCCGGGGCTGATTATATTGTCACACAGATGTTTTTCGACAATGCGAAGTACTTCGCTTTTGTAGATGCCTGCCGGCAAATCGGGATCAATGTACCCATTATTCCGGGATTGAAGCCCATCTCATTGAAATCACAGCTGGCTTCACTTCCCAAAACTTTTGCCATTGACCTGCCCGAGGAATTGGTTAACGAGGTGCTCAAATGCAGGGACAACCAGCAGGTTAGGCAGGTTGGAATAGAATGGGGAATAAAGCAAAGCCGTGAACTGGTTAAAGCCGGTGTGCCCGTTCTTCACTTTTATACGATGGGTAAAAGCGATAATATCCGCAAGATTGTCGAAGCGGTATTCTGAGCATTCCTTATCTTTGAATCCTGACCAAAGGGAAACCGACTGCTTATGTCGATCTATTCAACCATCCTCGAAAAAACTGCACAAGGCGGGAAACAACTTGCAGTCCTGGTTGATCCCGATAAACTGTCACTGAATGAAATTGGCCGATTGTCACTAAAAGCCAGTAATGCCGGGGTAGATTATTTCTTTGTCGGTGGCAGCCTTTTGGTGAACAACCAGCTTGATGCCTGCATAAAAACCATTAAAGAAAACACCCAATTGCCGGTAATTCTTTTTCCGGGCAACACCATGCAGTTAAGCTGGAAAGCCGATGCCATTCTTTTCCTGTCACTCATAAGCGGGCGCAATGCCGAGATGCTTATTGGCAGGCATGTAATTTCCGCCCCATATCTGAAAATCAGCCCGCTCGAGGTAATTTCCTGCGGTTATATGCTTATCGAAAGCGGTAAGCAAACTGCAGTGCAGTATATGAGCAACACCACGCCTATCCCCTCCGACAAAAACGACATTGCCATATGCACGGCGCTGGCAGGGGAGATGCTGGGGTTGAAACTCATCTATCTCGAAGCCGGGAGCGGAGCGCAACACACAGTACCCGAAGAGATGGTGAAGCAGGTAAAAGGCAGTATTTCGGTTCCACTGATTGTTGGCGGAGGAATCAGGACACCCGAAAAGGTTAATGACCTTTGCAGGGCCGGGGCTGATCTGCTGGTTGTAGGAACTGCTTTCGAACACAATGACGGACTGATTGAAGAAATTTCAGCTGCCGTGCATGAAACCCGGAATGAGTAAAATTTCTACTCGATCGTTTAACTAAAACCTTTTATAAGGATGGGCTTCGGTATTAAAGATCACTTTGTCGAAATCGAGTGATCGGCCATCCTCGAACAGCAGGTAGAAATATTTGAGTGTTTCGGCAAAGAAGAAACTTTCCATATCGTCAGCCCGTTCCTTAGTGATCACATTTTCAAGGGCTGTAAACCCAACTTCTGAGCGGCAGTATTTCTGCAGGTTATCGAACAAATCTTTGCCCATTCGAAGGTATTTCTCATCATGTGTGAAATGGTAGAGGTAATAGATACTTTCGATGTTCTCCGGCCTGAGTACATAATTGGGGTATTTAACCTGCATGGTTGAATAATCAAGCACCTCAGGCTCAATGCCATGCAGCATCCACATCTTGTAGTTCGATTCCTGGAGTGCGGCGGCTCGTTTCAGGTCGCCGTCAAGCACCAGCGAACCGGCAAAAAAAGCATCCAGCGCTCCATAGAATGTCCTGGTTCTTTCGCCGGTATTCATATTAACTCTGCCATACCAGAAACTGCTGGCAGTTGTATCAGCCATGTAACGGTTCACCGCAGCCAGGCTGGTTTGCCACATGTCGCGAAAGTCCTTGTCGTTGAAAAGGATTGCTGCTTTCAGCATATACTCAAAATAGGAATCGATACCTCCCGAAATGGAGCTCTCTGTATTGGTCCACTCTCCTGTTTCAACATTGATTCCCTGCCCGGGTAAACCGATGGCTGACCGCAGGCTGTGAAGTTTTACCATGGCTTTTTTGGCTGTATCGAAGTACCTGGGGTTGCCCGTGTGATGGCTCAGCACGCCATACTCAATAATGTAGGTGCCAATCTCGGCAGGATTAGAAAACGGTCCGCTGGTCTTGCCTGTTTTCAGGTTCACATAGCGGTATGGCATGCCTGTTGGCGAATTGAAAACAACGATCAACCTGTCGGCGAGGTCAACGGCAAGATCGAGGAATCGCTTATCGCCATCCAGTTCATAAGCTGATAGCAGCCCTGCCAGTATTCTTATCGAAACCTCGAAATTCTGAACCTCCATATCCACATCGAAGTGCAGCTTTTCGCAGATGATTGTTTTTGCCTCTTCTGCTTCTTTTTTCAAACCCATGATTTTCATCACATCAAAAGCATCAACCGGGGTCATCAGGAGTGATTGCTTGTACCAGTTGCGACCTTGTTTGCTGAGCGGTTTCAGCGCGTCGTATCCCCAGGCATACTGTTTGTATCCGTTCCATGCGTGAAGAAATGCTTCTTTCACTTCGTTTTTCATCTGCTTTTTGTTCACCGGCTGGGTGAAAGCTGAGATGGTAATTAACAGGATGCCCAGCGGGAGAATGATTGTTTTTTTCATGTTAAATCGGAAAGTGTGTGAAAAGATCAGAGGTCACAAGGAATCCAGGCAAAAATAACCCGGTTAGCGAAATGCTCAAAACAAAAAAATTACTATTTTTGCAGCCCAAAATCTCTCCGTAGCTCATCCCGATAGTAGTCGGGAGGCAGAGCATCCCGATCTTCTGATCGGGATGGTCACAGTCGGCTACGGAAAGCAAATAATCTCTCCGTAGCTCAGCTGGTAGAGCAATTGACTCTTAATCAATGGGTCACAGGTTCGAATCCTGTCGGGGAGACGCCTCTTTTCCAAAACTATTTTCCTCGGGATGTAGCGCAGCCTGGTAGCGTGCTTCGTTCGGGACGAAGAGGTCGCTGGTTCGAATCCAGTCATCCCGACCAATCAAGCCTGTCTGGTTAAATTAGGCAGGTTTTTTTTGCCACTTTAGCTCTCCCGATAGCTATCGGGACGGTATAGCAGCACATTTCGAATGCGCTGAAAGCAGCTAATGAAATTGAAATAATGCCACTTTAGCTCAGTCGGTAGAGCAGCGCATTCGTAATGCGCGGGTCGGGGGTTCGAGTCCCCTGAGTGGCTCAGCGAAGGGGACGAGAAGTTTATCCCGATGCAATCGGGAAGTCCCCTGAGTGGCTCAGCGAAGGGGACGAGAAGTTTATCCCGATGCAATCGGGAAGTCCCCTGAGTGGCTCAGCGAAGCGGACGAGAAGTTTATCCCGATGCAATCGGGAAGTCCCCTGAGTGGCTGAGCGAAGCGGACGAGAAGTTTATTGAATCCTGAAACCGCACTTACCGCAAAACTTTATTCCGGGTACTAACTGATTTCCACAGGAAGGGCAGAATTTCATTATGGCCGGCTCCGGTTGAATGTTTGTTGCAGGATGTGGCGAATTTGATGGAACCGCAGGCATTGGAGGTTGGATTTTCTGCTTCTTGTTTGATTTTCGCCTGATCTTCACAATGATGATAAGAATGATCAACGCAAGGAGCAAAATCCCGGCTCCGGTAAGTAACCATTTCAGGGTTAAATATTTACTATACCAATGCGTGTCAACCGTTTCCTCTGCAGTTACTTCAATCATTCTGGTGCCGGCTGCTATATGTGCTGTTTCCTGCCAGAACGCACTCACCAGGCTTGTATCAGCAGTCCCGTGCGAAAGAATGCTGTTATAATCCGACACCACACTCTCTCCTTCGCTTATGCTGACGATCTCGCCGTTGCCAAGCCGGTAGTCAACAGCGCCTTCAAGCATGTCAAGCTTCATCCGGCTATCGTCAACCTGCAGCGAAAACCGTGTTCCTTTAAGTTCAAGTCCGCTGTCTTTCAGTTTTATGACAACTTTCCCGGTGCCGCTACTGTGGCCATTGAAATAGATGCTGCCTTTATCAACCTGTATCGTCATAACGCCACCTTCATCCGACAGGACTGTTAACTGCGTATTGGGTCCCGCGGTGATAAGGCCGTTCGGCAATAAACTCAGGGTCATGTTTCCCTTGTTGCCAATGATATAGGTGGTACCAAGATAACCCGTACCTAATCTTTCATACAATCCCTCAGTAACAGATTTCTTCTCACCCCAGGGATCAATAAAATATACCGAGTCGTTGGCATTTAATACCTGCCCCAGTTTTGGTATGTTCTTGCTTACCTTCCCCATGCCACCGCAATGGGTTGTATTTGCTCCTACAGGTACAACCTGATTGCCATTGATGAGTACTTCGGGATCACCTTCGGTGAGTACAAATGTATTTGCACCGCAGCACACTCCGGCTCTGCCATTATCACCAACAACAGCAACGGGTAAACTGTTAATTGTAACTTCCGACGCACTGCCTGTGATAAATCCGGCTGTAGAATGAGCACACCCGGGGCATCCGTGTGAATCAGATCCGCAGATTGAATAACAGCCGGTATGTGCATATTTCGAAGCAGCTACTACCTGAATGTCATATTCTTTCTCATATTTATTCCCCTTTTCATCAGCTACTGTTAATTTTATCTTATTGGTGCCAGTGCTCTTAAAAACCGGACTTGATACCGGTCCTTTATTGGGTTTGAAAGTTGCCGTGCCGCTCCACTGTATGTTTTCCGACAGATCTTTACCTTCATTTGAGATAAAACCAGCCCCGAATTTCCAGCCTTTATCAAACACCTTTGGGCTGTTTCCAAGCGGGAATAGTAATTCGGGAACAATCTCGCCCGGTTTCAGGGTAAACGTCATGATCGACTCCTCTTTGCCGTCGAAACGCATGTAGAAAGTACCGGTGATGGCATTATCCTGCTTGATGCCGCTAACCCGCGTGTGTACCGATTCTTCGGTGTAGTTTTTCCCGTCCTGCATTGCCTCATTCAAAGGCCCGCTGATGCTGAGTTCATCACCGGAAAGGGAGCCCGAGATAGTACCTGTAAAAGCGATATAATCACCGGGATCCGATTTGGGGCCAAACTTAAGATTAGCCGTCAGTTCAGCATTTCCTGAGGCATACACATTCATAAAGATCCTGTTGGTATAATAGGCAGCATTATAATCAGGCCCTTTGGGGATTAAGGTAACATAACCCGTGTACTGCTGCTGAGCCGTCAAAGAGATGGATAATACTGTAAGCAGGAAGGCAATTGTAGAAGTTTTCATCGCGTTACAATTTGCGTAAATATACGTAAAATCAAGTCCTGTAGTTAGTTATTGTTTGCCAAATATTTGTCTCACTACAAGTGTCACTCTTTTCGGGTCGATACCACATGCGCAACATGCTCAGCCACGGCGAGGCAATTTTCAATAACCTCTTATTATTTAAGGTAAAATGACAAAGGTAAATGTGGATTCTTTTTTTGGGCAAGGGCGAGCATAAAACACTAATATCACGGATTTTTAAAGACTTTCACCGATCAGTGATTATCTGCCTTTTCCGCGTCATCCGTGTTCTGATCACAAATGCTATGTGCCTTTCCCTCGCCGATAATTTCCTTCTAAGTGCTTCTCCGTGTACTAAGTGGCTTAGTGGCTTAGTGGTTTTACACCACAAGCGCCAGCCCGCTGTCAATGGCTCCTGTATCAACATTCAACTGTTAACATTAATTTTTAGTGTGAAGAACAATTTCACCCTTTTCAGCGTACATTTGATATGCTATCA
The DNA here is from genome assembly GCA_022711175.1 of Bacteroidota bacterium. Taxonomy (GTDB): domain Bacteria; phylum Bacteroidota; class Bacteroidia; order Bacteroidales; family UBA4417; genus UBA4417. The sequence goes on from JAKLFM010000017.1 coordinate 34,206, forward strand.
TACTGAAACATGTAGCGTCGCGCCTTTCACGGCGGAATAAACGATCGGGGCTCTTGCTGCCGATGAGCCACAAGGTGGTTCAAAAACGAATGGAAATGACCGCTTCAGGGCGGTCTTTTTCATATACCTCCTACGATTTCTAATATGGCTGTGTCAATAATAAAATCACTTTTGAATAACAAGGCGATGAATGCTCCGCGTTTCGCCCGTATCAATATTCATGATGTAAATGCCGGCTGGCTCGTTTATCCGCAGATTTATAATTCTTTCATCCACCCGGCGCTTGGAATATACAATTCTGCTGAAAAGATCACTGATTGTGATTTTAGAATGGCTGTTCTGCAAACCCAGGTCAACTGTAAAATTACCCTCCGACGGGTTGTTTAAAACACGCGGAAATTCTTCTTTCGGATGATGCATTATTCCGGTGCTGATGTCACTGTAAAGTGAAAGTATTTCAGCGTCGGTCAGGGCATGGTCATAGATTCTGATATCGTCGAGTGCTCCTTTCAGGTAACCGCAATTCTGATCGGTATAGGGGGCATAGCCATTTACATAGGTGAGCACGCCGAAGGAAAGATCCCTTCCGGTTACGTAAGTGCTTCCTGTAAAAGTTTCAGCCGAAGCTTTGAATTCGCCGTTAATGTATATTTTCTGTGTTGCACCGCTCACCGTTACCACCCAGTGATACCATTCATTTACTGGAGCAGCCGGATAAGGATAGGTCAATTCGTTGTATGTACAATGACCTTGCACGGTATATTGGTCGTATCCTGAGACGTTAATTCCCATGAAAAAAGTGGTGCCACAGTTCCCATCGCCGCCATAGCTTAACAATGCCGGCCTGTTGGTGACTTCGGGAATTTTGAACCAGAGTGATATGGTACGGTCAGTTGCAGGAAAGTTGTCGGCAGGGATTCGCATGTACGAATCGGGATTCCCGTCGAAATAATAGGCACAATTCTCATCGCCAAACCTGTCGGTTGTAAGGGTGATGCCGCTGCCAATGTAAGTGGGATCGTTGGCATTGCCGCTGCAGTCGTTGGCGTTTCCGCTGAAGGGATAAAATCCGGTCAGCCCGTTTGCAGGAACTTGCCCGAAAACAAGTGCAGAAAAACCTAAGCAAATCGTGAATAGCAGTTTCGTTTTCATGGTCTGTTTTTTGGTTGAAATTGAATGGTTTTGAAAATATAGATTGTCAGAATGTGGTATGTTCCGGAAGAAATTGATATTGACCTATATAATAATTGATTTCGGCCGCGAATGTCATACAAACAAGATAAGTAAAATCATGTTGAATCTTTCAGACGAATGCGCAGTAAGTATAAAACCGTCAGATGCCCGATTGCCTTGCCTGTTTAGTCCGCATAGCTCCGAAGGTACGATAAATTGCGAGAGTTTGAGTGTAAACGGTATTTTAAGCTGTAACGCACAGACATACAAGTATTTTTACAGCATGCCGGTACAGAATTTAACTTCGATCAGCAATACAATCCGGCTTAAGATATCGTAATTTTGTATATATGAATATACAGCACCCGGGTGTGGTGTCTCGATTTCTCGTGTGGCTTTGTATCACTGCTGATTACGATCGCAGTTCATTAATCCTAAATACAAGCACCATGAAAAAATTCCTCTCCTTTTTAGTACTGTGCCTGTTGCTGGTTTTTACCGCAATGGCACAATCGATTCTAAAACTTGATCCCGATCAGCTCTATAAAGCCGACCGGCAATTTACCCCCGAAGATTGGTCGGGATTCTACATTTCGAGCAACAACAAGGATATCATGATGATTATCCCTGATGGCAATGGCGGCATCAAAGGCTTCTATACCAATGATTATTACGGCAAATGGGTCGAAAGGGAAGGCTTCAGCAACCAGATAAGAATTTTCGACAAACATGGAAAAATGACCGAACGAAAAGGCATGCTAATGGGAGAACTCATTGGAAAAATTACCGGCAACGGGGTGCGTTTCCTGTTCAGGGAGACGGTTACGTACGACAATACTTTTGACCAGGATTCAGGGTTCATGGTCATGAAAGATAACAAGGAAGATGTGTTTGCCAAGGTAGGCGGGGATAATCTGAACGGCATCCATGTTTTCGGGCTTAAAAATACCCTGCTGTATTCGATGGTGAAAAAACGGCCTCTCGAAATGGAACCGAATACGCTACCTGACGATAAGTGGCTGGGAGAATGGAAGATGAATTTATCAGCCGAATCAAGTTTAAAGCTGGAACCTTTTGGTGAAGGGATGCGTGGCTTTTACACCCTTAAAGGATACAGAGAGCATTATTCCACTGTCTCTTCAATCGTTTGGGAAAAAGTACCGCCACAACTGGTGATGGTGCTGGGATTTCCTGTCGGCAACAAGTTTTTTTACCTGTCGAATAATTACGTGCTGAAAAAGATCTATACCGGTGTAATAGAGATGTCACCGGATATGAATTCGTTTAAAGGGCAAGAAGTGCGGTGGGATGTATTTGGTGTGAAGTGGAAGAGTGCGTTTGGAGGCAAACGTTAAATGGCGGGATTTATTCAGGTTAACCAGTCAGCGGGTCTGCCTGTTATCTTGGTAACTAAGCCGGATTCACTCAACGGATCGGAAGCGCCGTTGCGACGGGAAGCTATTTTTTCGACCTCAATGCTTTTAATGCGGTGAGATTGGGATCACCGGCAAGTTTACCGTAAGGTTCGGTTTCGCTGCCGTAGAGAGCCATTTTCCCCTCATCATTAAAATGGATTCCCCAGCCGTATCTTTTGGTGAGGGGTGATGACCTGAAACAAGCCTGGCCTTTTGAGAAAAAAAGTTCCTTCGCGCCGGCATGATTTTCATCCCCGATGCTGTTTCGCTTCATATACACCCGGAGCAACACTTCATCCGAGGTAAACCTGTATGGATTTTTACTTATCAAATCATACTGTATGCCTGCAACCGTGTCTTTAAGCCCGGTGCCGGGCGGGATTTCGCCTTTCGTCGCAGGGCAATCGTCTGCAACAATGATAAAAGTATTGAAGTAATTTGTGGTATGGCATTTCATAATCTGATGGTTGCGTTATCAAGGCATCCGGAGAGTTTCAGGCAAATTGCCGTATTGGATACAACAGAAACAGAAACCGGCCTTTAAAAGTTCAAGGGTGCCACTGCTGTTAAATGAACGCATGCCGCAGTGGCTTTTCCCTCATTGTATGGAGAATGTTTTATCCCGCCGGCAAAAAGGCCGAAAGGATAACGTCAATGCAGGCAACTCAACATTCTTATAATGCTGCTTTCAGCAATAAGTCTTGCCCCTTATACCTGCACCGGGAGTTTTAATCTTTAATCCCTGTGTTTACGTGAAGCACCTTTAGAACCAAGGAAGCCCCATCCGCCGCTGCCGATAAGGAAGCCAAAAGCATACCAGGCGCCATTGTTGTTCTGGGCATATACCGTGAAATCATCCCTGAAAAGGCTGATCACCAGGTCAACCGGGGCAATGATGCCATGCCATAGTCCGCCCCAGAAACCATAGGTGTGTCCGCTGAGGCAGCCTGTAACAACCTCTTTATTAGCACACGAAGCCGTCAATACTATCAAAGCGAAGAAGGCGCCGTACATGAGCAGGTTTTTGTAACGATTCGGGTTTTTCATTTTTTAAACGAATTAAGTAAGATCACCGGTTTGTAACTTGATGCATGAAGAGACACAAAAGCCTCCGAACGAAGAGATGAAATTAATACATTTGCGTATAGCAGAATACAAAATCATTTCAGGAGCCCACAAAGTGGATGTACCTTTTAAGATAACACGCATTACCAGGGAAATCACCGAGCCGCTCCTCATTAACCCGGTGCAGCCCCACAGGCACGACCATGAGGAACTGCTCATCATTACGCATGGCAATCCGGTGCATCATGTTGACTATACAGAGGAAAAACTTCAATCCCCTGTTATTGTGTATGTTGCACAGGGTAAAATACACAGTTTTATCCCCGATGCAGCTACACTTGGATGGGTGATTCGCTATAAAAACGAGTTTGTGCCCGAAAGCAGGTTCCATTTTTACTCCGGTTTTTCCGATGATATCAACATCCCGTTGGATCACGATTATTGCAGTACCACGTTGCAGTCGCTGTGCGAGATCATGCTTAGGGAATACGGGCAGGAAATGCCCGATTACCAGGTGCTGAAACACCTTCTGAGCGCTTTGCTGGCCAAGCTCAAAACCGACAGCCGTAGAGAGTATCTTGAAACCGAGACAAAAACAAATACCCGGAAAGAGACCTTCAACAATTTCCTGAAAATACTGGAATATAACTACAAACGGCCTGAAGGCGCCGATTTTTATGCCGATAAGCTAAACATGAGTACGCGAAACCTGAACCTTATCAGCCAGGCGGTTTTCGGCAAAACCGTTACCGAGATTATCGAAACGCGAAAACTTATTGAAGCGCGAAAGTTGCTGCTCAACTCAGGCAAATCAGTTTCAGAAATCGGTTATGAACTTGGTTACAACGAAAAGTCTTATTTTACAAGGGTATTCCGCAAGCGAACAGGCAAAACGCCCTCCGAATTCAGGCAGCAGATACCGGCCGTTTCCTGATAGTACCACACTTCTTCCTGAAAGTGTAACCCTCACATTACGAGGGGGCTGTAATTTTGTGCCATTAAATCAACCATAAAACAGGAAACAATGGCAACAAAAACAAAATGGGTCGGCGACCCCACGCACTCAGAGGTAGCATTTAAAGTAAAGCACCTCATGATCTCAAATGTAAAAGGCAACTTTTCGGAGTTTAGCATCAATGCCCTCACCGATGGTGACGATTTCAGCAATGCCGAAATCGAGGTAACCATCAACACAGCTTCCGTCAGCACCGGCGTTGCCGACAGGGACGGACATCTTAAAAGCCCCGACTTTTTTGATTCTGCAAACTTTGGCACCATGACTTTTGTATCAAAATCTCTGTCAGGCAAAGGTGATGACCTCAAGCTCGAAGGCAACCTTACCATCAGGGGTGTCACCAAAGCAGTTACGCTCGACGTGGAATTTGGCGGCGTGATGACCGATCCCTGGGGAAATGTAAAGGCAGGTTTCAATGTCGAAGGCAAAATAAACCGCAAGGACTGGGGCTTAACCTGGAATGCTGCGCTTGAAGCTGGCGGAGTGCTGGTTGCTGACGAGGTTCGCATCAATGCCGAGGTCGAACTGCTAAAAGTGAAGGAAAACTAAATCAAACACAAGCACTGATCAAATAAAAGCCATGGACAGGGGACATTTTCTCAAAACAATGGCTTTACTGCCACTAACAGGATTCGCCATGAAACTGAATCAACTTGAAACCATTACCGGTGCTCTGAAAAGCACGGACACCATGCCCGTGCTTTTCCTGGGCCACGGCAGTCCAATGAATGCCATCGAACTGAATGAATTCAGCCGGGGTTGGCAGGAGGCGGGACAGTCAATACCAAAACCTGCCGCCATCCTGTGCATTTCTGCACATTGGGAAACCCGCGGTACACTTGTAACGGCTATGGAACAGCCCAAAACTATTCATGATTTCGGCGGATTTCCGCAGGCGTTGTACGATGTGCAATATCCTGCCCCGGGCGATCCGGCATTGGCTAAGGTAACCACCGAAACCATCAGCGCAACCCAGGTAGGACTCGATTATTCCTGGGGCCTCGATCACGGCGCCTGGAGTGTTATCAAATATTTATATCCCGCTGCTGATGTGCCCGTTATTCAAATGAGTCTTGACTATACTAAGAAACCTGAATTTCACTACGAACTGGGCCGGCAGCTAAATTCCCTCCGGAATAAAGGCGTGTTGATTGTGGGTAGCGGAAATATAGTGCACAATTTGCGCATGATCGAATGGGGAAAGCCTGATTCGGGCAGCGACTGGGCTGTGGAAGCGAACAGTATTTTCAAAAAACTTATTCTTTCGGGCGATCACAGTAGCCTGGTAAATTATGATAAACTCGGTAAAGCGGTTCATCTTTCGGTTCCCACGCCCGAGCATTACCTCCCTTTGCTTTATATACTGGCACTGAAAAACAACAAAGAAGAAATTACCCTCTTCAATGACAGAGAGATTATGGGTTCACTTTCAATGACTTCGGTAAAGATCGGCTGAAGCTGTTGAATCAGAAACAATGTGCTGAGGATACAAACACTGCGATCGGGGTATGGTTAACAGTCCTCCAAGAGTGTATTGCCCTCAAGTAAATCCCTTATCACCACTGAAGCGCAAAAGCAGCCGAAAACTGCCGGCATGTAGGAGATAGTACCAACGGTTGACTTCTTATTAATTTCGCCCTCCGAAAGCGCTACCGCCTCACGCGCCACAACCTCGGGCGAAAACACTACCTTGATACCTTTCCATACCCCAAGTTTATGCAAGCGCTTGCGCATGTAATAAGCCAGTTTGCAGGTGTATGAATCGTCGAGATCGGCGACCTGCACCATCCCTGGATCAAATTTACCCCCGGCTCCCATCGAACTTACCACCGGCAACCTCAGCCTGTGCGCATGAAAGAGAAGATAAACCTTTGGCGACAGGGTATCAATGGCGTCAATCACATAATCATAACCCTTCTCCAGAATCTCAATCATTCGTTGGTCTTTGATATATTCGTTAATAACGGTAAGATTGAGGTACGGATTGATATCGAGTAGGCGTTTGCGCATCACTTCGGCTTTGGCGATGCCTTCGGTGCTTATGAGTGCCGGCAATTGCCGGTTGCGGTTGCTGGGATGAATCGTGTCGCCGTCAACAATAGTTATATTTCCAATGCCTGCCCGGCAGATTTGTTCGGCAGCCATGGCGCCCACGCCGCCAAGGCCGCAAACCAGCACATGCTTTTGCCTGAGCATTTCAACCGACCGGGCTCCTATAAGCAATTCAGTGCGGGTAAGCCATAGCGGAACTGACATAAGCAGCCTAAAATCAATCGTTTATAATATTTTACTTCTGGTTTTTCAACTCCTGCACCATAGCGAACAGTGCGTTCATCTATATGCACCTTCCCAATACTTGCCACACCAATCGACGATTTCCTTATAACTATCTCCCATTTCACCAACTAAATCGTCTTCTTCTCATTCAGCAGGTCGAAAAGAATGTCGTCAACCACCACCATGCCTTCGAGCATTTCCTTATCGTTGATAACGGGAAGCGCCAGCAGGTTATATTTCGAAACAATTTCGGCCAGTGAGCTCAGTTTGTCGGTGTCCTTGACCGAAACCGGGTTCTTCTTCATGATATCACCGAGCATTATTTTCGGGTCAGCAACAATAAGGTCGCGGAGAGACAGGGTACCGATCAGTTTTCCGTTGTAACTAACCAGGAAAAGCGAGTAGAGTGTCTGGGCTTCGGGTTTTGTTTCCCTGATTACCTGCAGTGCCTGGGCAGCAGTTTCATTTTCATGAAATGAAATGAAGTCGGTGTTCATAATACTGCCAACAAGCCGGTCGCTGTACTCGAGCAGTTCACGAACTTCTTCTGAAGTTTCGGCATCCATTTCGCGAAGCAGCATTTCGGCTCTGTCATCGTTGAGTTGTTCGAGAATGTCGGCTGCTTCGTCGGCAGGCATCTTTTCGAGTACATCGGCAGCTTTTTCAACCGGAAGGCTCTCAATCAGGTCAACCTGTGTTTTGGGTTCCATCTCTTCGAGCACATCGGCAGCATGTTCTTCGTCGAGGTTGCTGAAGAGTGTTTTGCGGCTGTTGCGGCCAAGTTCTTCAATAATATCGGCAAGGTCGGAGGGGTGTAAGGTCTGTAGTTTTGTGAGCGGTTTATCGAGGCGCAGGTTGAAGTTGGATGCGTCGAGCGTATCAACGTCATCCCAAAGAATGAATTTGGAGGGTAATTGCCTCCCGAAAAGCGAATAAATGCTTTTGGCTGCCTTTGCAATTCCAAGCCGGCGCAACCTGCCTTCCATTCCTACATCAACAGCAACCACAAAAGTTCCGCCTTTAAGCGACACAAGCCTGATATCGTAAACGCGGACAAGTTTCCGACCGTTAAGGTCAACAATCTGCTGATCAATAATACTTTCGCATAGAGGCAGGTAACTTTCAATCGAATCTTCATCGAGGCGTTGCTGTTTATTGCAAATAACACGGTATTCGCGGTTATCGCGAACTACTTCAAAAAAACGAAAATCGTAATATACCGGTTCGGCTTTAGTGCCGGTTTCAACAGCCATGATGCGGGGGCGAAAGGGCTCTTTCAGGAAAGGATTTTCGGGCTCATTGAGGATGAGCAAATCGCGGATGATGCCCAGAAACCGGTTGTTTTCTGAAAAAACTTTCAGCCCGAGCAGTTGACTTAAATAAAAGGTTGTTAAAGCAGTCATGGTTGCATCCTCCCTTGGGTTTTGCCCGGCAGGATGCCCGGAAGACGGGTTGCCTGTCGGTGAATCAACAGATAAAACGGTACAAATCAGGGCCTTCGTCCATGAAAGGTAACTTTTGGTTTGTTGAACAAAAATATGAATTTCCAATTGTTGTACCTACTCACCGGATTGATTTTTCTATGGTATAGAGATGCTTTTTGGTTTTCGTTTCAAAATTTTAACGGCAGTTGGGACGGGAACTTTACATTTTGTAATTTTAAATGTTTTATTATTCTTACGGTGAAAGGAAAAAACGAAGAGACGGGATGCAGGCTTTTTGATGTTCCCCTTGCATTTCACGAAGCTATGATTGCCGACATAACTGATGCCAGGCGATACATCTACTTAGAGGTATATAAATTTGGCAGCGATGAAATGGGGATGCGTTACAGAGATATACTTACCCGGAAGGTTTCGGAAGGGGTAAAGGTAAAATTGCTCATCGATTCGTGGGGCGCTTTGTTCAACAGTACTTTTTTCGATGAGTTTATAAAAAATGGCGGAGAATTGCGGCTTTTCAGAAAAATGAAAATTTCATTCGACTTTTTTACAAAAAATCACCGCCGCAACCATCGCAAAATGCTCATAATTGATGACCAGATCGCCTATATTGGATCGGCAAATATCACAGGCTATTCGCTCAACTGGCGTGAATCGGTGCTGAGGTTAACAGGCGGTATTGCCGAAATTTTTAAAAAGTCGTTTCTCGAAAGTTTCAGGATTTATAACAAGTATATTTTCAACAAATTTTCATTTAAGAAAACCATCGTATATAACGAGTTTGAACTTGTACAGGACAACCCTTCAATTTACAGGCAACAAATCAAAAGCAAGCTTGAGAAAATTGTTTCGCAGGCGCAATCGGAGATTTTCATCGAAACGCCTTATTTCCTCCCCGGGTATAAATTGCGTAAAGCCTTGGCCCATGCAGCGCACAAAGGAGTGAAGGTCACCATAATACTTCCGCAGCACAGCGATGTGCGGGCTGTTGACCTGCTGCGAAACAAATACATGGGTTATTATTACGAAAATGATATTCGCATGATGTTTTACACGCCCGGTAACCTGCATGCCAAAGTGTTGCTTGTTGATGATGAACTATTCGGGCTTGGCTCACCCAATGTTGACTATCGCAGTTTCAGGTATATGCACGAGGTGATGCTGTTCGGTAAAAATCAGGATGTGGTTAGGGAAGTGAAGAATCATATAGAGAATACGCTGCAATACAGCATGCTCTTCGATTATAAGACATGGACACGCCGTCCGAAAATTGAAAAAGTACTGGGGTGGATACTGTTGCCTTTCAGGCACTTGTTTTAGGCGTAGGCAGGACATAAAAAAGCAGCCATGCGGCCGCTTTCTTCTTTTCTCAGTTGATTAAGCAATGATGATCTCTTTGGTGAGGGGTTTGTCAGCTTCTTTTTTCGGGATTGAAACAATGAGAATGCCATTGCGGTATTCGGCATTGATGCCGTCACTGTCAATATTTTCAGGAACAATAAACGACCGTGAATATTTGGCATTGAAACCGAATTCGGTCCGTGTGTACCTTACATCCGATTCCTTTTTTTCGCGACCTGCTGAAATAGTAAGCAAATCTCTTTCGAGTTTCATGGTAATTTCCTGCTTTTCGAAACCCGGCAGTATCAGTTCAATGGTGTATTTCTTATCGTCCTCGCTCACATTGGCGGCAGGTTTGTAAACAACTTCGCTGTTTGGGTCAGCAACGCGTTCCATAACTTCATTATAGAATGATGGAAACATGGGGCGGTATCCGCATCTTACAGTGTTCATGGTATTTGATTTTAATGTTAATGTTCTGATCTTTTCTCAGGCAATGATCAATACATATACCAGGCTCAAAAAAGGTAGAAAATCTCTGAAAAGAACGCCATAATGGCACGAACAATAAACTAATTCAGCCAAAATGGCCGTAAATTGTTTAAATGCAATACTGCTTCCATGCCCGAACGCTTGGAATAAACAGATTGAAAAGAGGAAACTAAAAGGCGGATTTTAGCTGTTTACAAGAGAAATATCGAACTGCACGAGGTCGACAAAAAGCTGCAGCCGCTCATTGATCAGTTTATCGCTGAGATTCATCAGTCCTTCGGTTCCGAATTTCTCAACAGCGAACGAAGCCATTGCCGAGCCGTAGATGATGGCACTCTTCATGCTGTCGAACGAGATGTCATGTGTATGGGCGAGATGTCCGATGAAACCGCCGGCAAAAGTATCGCCGGCACCTGTGGGGTCAAAAACTTCTTCGAGCGGCAGTGCGGGAGCGAAAAACACCTGGGTTTTGTTGAAAAGCAGTGCGCCGTGCTCACCTTTTTTAATCACGAGGAATTTCGGCCCCATGTTCAGGATTTTCTGGGCGGCTTTAACGAGGGCATATTCACCTGTTAACTGGCGGGCTTCGGCGTCGTTGATTGTCAGAACATCGACCCTTGCTATGACTTTCATCAGGTCATCCCAGGCTGTATCCATCCAGTAATTCATGGTATCCATCACAATGAGTTTCGGACGCCTGACGAGTTGATCAAGAACGCGCATCTGCACCGAAGGCGTAAGGTTTCCAAGCATAAGGAAATCCGGGGATTGGTAGGAAGGCGGAAGTAAAGGGTCGAAATCGGCGAGTACATTGAGTTCGGTAGACAAAGTATCGCGTGAATTCATATCAATATGATACTTGCCCCACCAGAAAAAGGATTTGCCTTCGGGACGAATTTGTAAACCTTCGGTATCAATGGAATGCTGATGAAAAAGCTCGATGTTTTCCTGTGGAAAATCACCGCCTACAACCGACACGAGCTTAATATCATTAGCAAATTGTGACGCAGCCAATGAAATATAGGTGGCAGCACCTCCAAGAATTTTATCGGTTTTGCCAAACGGGGTTTCAATTTTATCAAATGCAACGGTTCCGACAATTACAACGCTCATAAGAAGAGATACTTAGGGGTACTGGTGAGTTTAAAAATATTTTTACAAAGATATTGTTTATTTGGAATGAAGTTTTAATTTTGCAGCCCGTTTGAGGGAAATTCCTCCTTAGCTCAGTTGGTTAGAGCATCTGACTGTTAATCAGAGGGTCGCTGGTTCAAGTCCAGCAGGGGGAGCAGAAATAGCAAGGGTTTCAGAACATTTACTACTGAAACCCTTTTTCATTTGCATACAATTTGCATACTAAATTTAATGTTGATTGTTTTTTCCTACCTTGGAGTTGCTCGTTGATAATAACAGAGAGTAGAGTTCCTGCAACCCTTGAAACCCGGGTGAGAGGAGACGATGCGGGGAAGAAAAATAAATCCTGGTACGCATGATTGCAGGTTATAAGCGATTACCGCTACGTGGGATAAACTGCAAGCATAATAGGAAAATAACCATCCAGGAGGATTTCAGGGTTGGGGCAATTTGGCGAAGTCCTTTAGTACATAATGTAGTTATAGGCTATCAGGCGGGATGCGGGAAGCGTAGCGTATAACTCCACATTATGTAAAATTGCAGATGGGTTTTTTCTCCTGACTGACGAATGATTTTTGCGGGTTGGAGATTATTGTACTTTGTGAGCGTTGCTTAAAGGTTATGGGGAGGAAGCGAACCGCCCGCCGGAAAAGCTGTTTGGACTACCTGATGTTTATTAAAAATGGCACTCGACAAGAGACAGACCAACAAAGGGTGCCATTACTGTATTGGATTGTACAATTGATGGTTGCAGAAACATAGGTAGTGCTACTACCATTAAAGCTACCATAATATTTGCCTTAAAAACCTGAACCATCGTAATTCATATTGGAGTAATCTCTTATCGTGGCATTGGTGGTTGAACTCGAACGACCAGCTTGATTTGCTGACATTGGTTGACTATAAGCCATTATTGCTGTTCCTGATGCATTCTGATTATGGATTTTCCCAGTATACTCGTTAGCAGATAATACACTCAAAAGATTTGTTTTACCATTACTAAGTTAATAAAATGCAGATGAACACTATTAAAATTTTTGTTATAGTTATCGGTGATAAAATTCAAATGCATTTTCGATTAGACAATGATTGTAGCTTTCATTTGAAATAGGAATAAAATTTGGACAAATATTTTAATATTGGTGAAAACAAGAAAATTAGTTATTAATTTTAATAGCTGAATTTGCCTGTGACCTAAACTTAGTTTAATCCTAGTTGAAAGAGTTGAACTAACCTTGTTGTCTTAATGTCGGATCGGTTTTCATAGGGCAAATCATTGTATGCCTAAGTATTATGTAATTGAGAATTTAAAACACCTGTAATTGGAATTTAAACTTCAATTTCTTTGAAAAGTGTGTTTTAAGAGAATAAACTAATTACTGAATCTAGTAATAATTAATACCATTTTGATATGAAAGGAATTATAACCTTCTTAATTTCCTGCTTTTGTACGTTTCTTGGAATAGCACAAGTTAATCAAGTTCCGCAGGTTTATTTTAACGGGCAAGGATCCGGAGGATCTAATTTATATATACATCAAAGTGCGAGCCTGAGTTCCAGTAATTTGACATCATTGAGTACTACATCAAAAATAGGAGCTTCGGCAATAGTAACTTCAAATGAGTCTTACGGTACAGCGACTTGGGCTAAAGTATGCCTACCAGCTACGACAGGGAATATTAAATATGGATACATGCTCTATGGCGAGTATTATATCAGAATTAATGAGGTCAACAGTTATGCTACAGTTACTGCAACATCATTAAACATCCGCCCCTGTGCAGGATGCACCAGTAGCAACGTTACCATCAATGGATCAAACGCAATGTTTGGACAAAATTCAATTATATCATTAACCGGGAACATTACAAGCGGATGGTACGAAGTTTATCTGACTAATGACTGCAGCCAAACAACTGGATGGGTAAGCGGAACATATCTGAGTATTAATTCAAATACTACCAACTACTACAATATTGCTGGAACAGTGAATAACACTAGTGGAGTATCAATATGGGGTGCGACTGTTACCTTGGGCAGCTGGACAACAAATTCTTCGGAAGGGTTTTATCAATATAAATTGCCGATCAGTTGGGCAGGAACTATAACGTGCAGCCATCCAAATTATAGTTCATCTACCCCTCCATACTATTCGTATACGGCGAACAATCATAACTATTCAAAAGACTTTATCCTTAGCAACAACTCAGCACCTAATGCTCCCACTGCAACCGCCGCAACAAATATTACACAAACATCTTTCACGGCAAACTGGAACAGTGTAAGCGGGGCTACCGGTTATTACGTAGATGTTTCTACCAGTTCATCATTTTCGAATTATGTTTACCAAAATGAAGATGTAGGAAATGAGACATCTTATAACTTCGACGGGCTTCTATGCAATACGACTTATTATTACAGAGTACGTGCTTATAATAATTATGGAATAAGTGGAAATTCGAATACTATCAGTGTTTTAACCAGCGCATGTTGTCCACCTCCAGCACCTCCTGTTGCAACTGCTGCTACCAATGTCACATCAAGTTCATTTCAAGCTAACTGGAACAGTTCTAGCGGTGCCACGTCATACAAGCTTGATGTAGCAACTAATTCCAATTTTACCAACCTGGTCCTAAACAATGTGTCTGTTGGAAATTCGACGCATTTCAACGTAACAGGATTATCAAATAACACTACATATTATTACAGAGTCCGTGCCATAAATAATTGCGGTAGCAGTGCTAACTCAAATACAATTTCCGTTTCACTAGGTTCCGCTGCAAGCATCACAGTATCCTCGGCAGTAATACCTCCTTGGCAGAGAGAAGCTGATGCATACCAAGGATCAGTCACTGCTACGACCTCAAATCCGACTGGAGCTACCTGGCACTTAGAAGTAGATGTTTTTGATGCAGGAGGGAATTTTCTATCAGCGATAATCTATCCTTCAATTACTTCTGCAACACAGTATTTCTACAGCTCTGATCCTCAATTAGCTGTTGCTTCCGTCGAAGGCAGACAGCTAGTATTTTTTGCTGTATTAGATGCCAATTTAGCTACTTCGCAGGCTGGAAGTATGCAAATTATAGAGCAGAAATGGAATAAGAAAAACGTAGTCTATTACAATTCGAATTCTGGCCAATTATTGATTCCATTGAGATACTTCTCGAATACAGTATCTGTAAGTGTTTCGTTCTCAAGAATAAATGGTTATTCAACATACGCTAATAATATTCTTAGTAGTCCTCACCTTCAAATCGATAATCAAGAGTACCTTGTAATCAACCAAACAAATTCTTTAATTGAAGACGCAAGATCTGGTGGGTTTAAATATACCCTAACCTATAATCCATCAGGATTTTATCAAGAAAGTGGCATAATTGATCTTGTCAAGATTGGACATATAAATGGGACCAGTTTAGGAAGTAATAATATCGTCGTACTGGTTGGAGGTAATATGGACATTGAAAGATCAATACAGAGTTTGGCCAATCAGAGCACTGATGGCTCAACTATGCCCTGGTCCTTTGTAAATAAGCTGTCTGATATTTATGGGAAGAACACCTGGTACATTTCGTGCGGTAATATTTCTCCTCTCCAAAAAAACGCATATAACATTGGAATAGCGCTTGAAAAAATTAAAGAGATATGCGAACAGGCTCAAGCTAATAATCCAATGATTTCGGTTATTGCGCACAGCAAGGGTGGTCTTGAGACAAGAATGATGCTTGACGGAATGGGTATACCTAATAGTAATCCCTTACATTTTTCGAATAATCCATCAACTACGTTCAATAATGTAACCATTGATGGAGCGTTAAAATGTGTTGTATTCATTGGAACTCCGCATCACGGTGTAAACGAAGGTTACTACAATAATTCACTGGCACCAACAAATTATGTTAATAATGAAATTAACTCCTCCGAAATTCTTAATTACTTTAATGGAGGCACTAATATTCCGAGCAGCATCAGAGTCGCAAATATACCAGCATATAGACAATGTAATCTCAGTGATGGATCAGTTGAATTAAACTCAAGCGAGGATCTAAATATTGGCTCACATTCATTCAATAAATTTTATGTAAAAAGCGTTCCAATCATGAATGATCCAGGCGCGGGTAGCTTAATTGATATTTTCTGTGACCTTGGAGGATGCCTTGGCTTCCTTGGTTTTGCTGCAATTCCTCCGCTATCAGAACTTGCCTTTCTCTATTTGCCTTGCGATGCCGCCTGTCAAATAAATTCATTGATAGGATTTCTAAATGTTTTATTTTCAGAAAATGAATGGAATGAAGGATTTCATCATGGATTTTTAACATCATCATATGTACTAGATAATAAACGTTTTACGTGTTTGTCAAATGCTCAACCTTCAGATGAGGGTATTCTGGAAAAGATAAACATGTTTATAAACAATCAGACCATGGTTGATTGTGAGAGTCCATCTGAGTCCGATTGTGAACCTATTTGGATACAATTGCTTGGATCTGTTCTACCGAATGCTATAGCATATAAAGTGTTCAATGATACTCTCTACTTTAGAATTGGGCTTTCCGATGAAAATGGGATTTTGGCACTCCCAAATGACGGCACTATCGGAGTAGGAGATACTATCGTTATTATGACGCCTGGTGAGGAAACAATAAAAATAATTGTTGATCAGACATTGTTTACAAGAGGTAAAATGAAAATACCCTTTATTTCATCGCCTCAACCTTCGATGAAAATATCTCATCCCCAATTTACACTAAAGAATAAGTTGCCAATTACAACCAGCTCTTCAATTCAAGCTTATTTAAACGCGGAAAATGCTGTTTGCTATGATATACTGCAGAACGGAGATTCTGCTTTCTCACCGATCCAACTAACAAATAATGAGTTCATTTTACCCCTAGATACGGGGCGTAATAATATAATAGTCAGGATTAATGGTTTTGTAGATTCAGTATATCTCAGAAAAGAGATATGGTTTCTGCCTGATAGTTTGATGAATGCCATGACTTACCAAATTCAAGTCTTGGCTGATGAATACACTATTGGGACAAAAGTATATCTAGAAAACAACAATGTTCAGTTTTATAAAGAAATCGACAAACCTATAGATACTATCTTTTTATTTATGCAAAGAAATAATTTGAACCTGATAAGATTCGGTTATCAAGACAAATACATACCCGTTGATAGTGCAATGGTCATTGATTTAGCAGCTCATCTCATACCTATTTCATATTCATCACTCACCGATAGCGTAATCTTTAACTTCGACACGCTGAACAAAGTGCATTATTGGAATACTGTTACTATTTCGGACACATTGTCTGCCACTAGCATTTCAGTTAAACAGTATGATGATAGTTTCAGTGGAACAGGATTTGTTGCTAAAAGCAGGAAATTTGAAATTAGGCATCTCAACAGTAGCTGGTCAAACATGAGATTTGCCGCTATTTTAGATCAGGTTGAAGGATTATGCAAAGACAGCATTTACTTAATGAGAGTTATTAATGGGTATAGCTACACTAAAATACCCTTTGATACCTCTGGTGTAATTGCAGATTATGATTCAACAGTACAAAAACTTACTTACAACAACCTCAGTTTTCAGAATGGTACAGCCAGTACAGAGGCTTTAGTAATAATGAAAAAGCAGGCTCCAGTTGTGATGAACAACCAGAATTACACTGTTAATAATGGAGATACTCTGATTCTGCCTCTTACTCAGTTTTTTTCAGATCCTGACATCATTGGCCAGGATATGACAATACAGCTCATGAGCAGCACTCAACAGCTAAATGCAGAAATTATCGGTAATGTGGTAAGAATAATACCGGACAATTGCTGGAGCGGGATTGGGACATTTTCATTGGAAGCTCAACATGATGGTCTGATTAAAACAATCATGGATACAGTAATTGTGGTGGGACCACAGGTCCCACTAATAATCGCTAACGGTGCTACAACTTTTTGTAATGGCGATAGTGTGCAATTGACCAGTTCAATACAAGCATTGTCATACTTATGGAATACTAATGATACAACACAAAGTATAACTGTTGGTTTTTCAGGGAATTATTATGTTACTATTGTCGACTCTGCAGGATGTTCAAGCACTTCGCCTCAATTGACAGTAAATGTTAATTCCTTGCCAATCGTTGATGCTGGAGAACCAATTTCAATTTTTCCCGGCAATTCAACAATTATTGGAGGGAATCCAACCGCTGTTGGTTTTCCACCATTTGGCTATGCTTGGCATCCGGTAACAGGACTTGATTCAACCAATGTTCCAAATCCTATTGCAACACCTGATGCTTCAACAAATTATTATGTCGTAGTAACAGATGCGAACAAATGTTATAATGCAGATAGTGTATTGGTGACGGTAATAATTCCTGCTGGAATGGAATTCTTGAAAGAGAACAGGGGATTCATCCTTTATCCTAATCCGACCACTGGAACACTTTATGTTTCAGGCTTGGGCATAAAAGATGGAATTTATAAGTTATCAATAAACAACACTGAGGGACAAGTTCTGCTTGAGGAAAAAATTATAGTAAAAGATAACAGTTATTCTGGCATAATTAATCTTGATTTTAGTGAAAAGGGTAGTTTTTTTGTAATCATACAAAGACACAATTACAGATTTGTTGCCAAAATTCAGAAGGCCGATTGATATGTATTTTGATCAGTAAAGACAAGAAACACTTTAAAAAAACTAAATAAAACAGATAGAAAACGAAATAATTATTATGTGCTATGAAAACTAATAGAATTCTCCAGACATTATTAGTAGTCCTATTCTTTGTCGAGGTGCTAAATGGCCAGGTACCTCAAGGGATAAATTATCAGGCAATATTGAGAAATGCAGATGGACAAATCCTCCAGGACCAGAACACATCCTTGAAATTTACAATTCACCAAACAACACCGTATGGAACTATTGTGTATGAAGAAACACAAGGCCCATTGCAGACGAATACATTTGGATTAATAAATGTTCAGATTGGACAAGGTGCCGCCAGTATAGGCTCTTTCTCATCAATTAAATGGGGGAGCAACTCATATTTCTTGCAAGTCCAGGCTGATATCGGAGCGGGATTCATAAATTTAGGAACTACTCAGTTTATGTCTGTTCCATTTGCATTAGTTGCTGATACTGTATTACATGGCAGTGGTACCGGTGGTGACGATTGGGGAGATCAAGTTGCTATAGTTAATTCAACATTAAGCGGTAACGGGCTAAGCACAAACCCTTTGGGTTTTGCTCAGCAGGGAGCAATCAGTGGCCAGACCTTAAAATGGAACGGTGTATCATGGGTGCCGGCAAATGATATTGACAATGATGTTCAGACTTTAAGTATAAATGGGCAGAATTTAAGTATCAGTAATGGAAATTCAGTAACACTGCCTTCAAATGAAGGATGGAACCTGACTGGAAATACGGGCACAAATCCATCAATTAATTACCTGGGAACTAATGACCAACAACCGCTTGATATTAAAACCAATAATATTCTAAGAATTCGACTAACTACAAAAGGACAGATAGAGACTTATAATACTGGGAATTCAATCTTTATTGGACAAGGTTCAGGATCGAATGATGATCTTAGCCTAAATGAAAACATATTTATTGGAGATTCTACGGGCTGTTCGAATACATCCGGATCAAAGAATGTCGCTATTGGTTTTATGAATTTTCGTTCAAATTCACTTGGAAATAATAATGTTGCCATCGGGAATAATACAATGGTAGCAAATACAGAAGGTGATTTTAATACTGCAATTGGAAGTAGAGCTCTTCAATCAAATATTATCGGGAAAAGCAATACAGCAATAGGATATCGATCACTTAACTCGAATTCGATTGGCGATTATAATACTGCTGCAGGATATAGATCACTAAGCGAAAATACAACAGGTGATTATAATTCTGCAATTGGATATGAATGTTTATTTTCGAATACTGAAGGATTGCATAATGCAGCTCTTGGTAACAGCGCTCTCTATTCAAATACAACTGGTAATATGAACATTGCATTGGGTTATAATGCTCTATATTCCAATAATAGTGACGAGAATATTGCTCTTGGTGAAAATTCATTAACAGATAACACTAGTGGGTACGGGAACATTGCTATAGGAAGTAATGCACTTCATTCTAATATTGACGGTGATGAAAATACAGCTATAGGCTTTTCAGCACTTGATTTTAATACAACTGGGAAAAAGAATAACGCAATTGGGGACAATGCGCTTACAAGTAATATTAGTGGAAATTATAATACCGGATTAGGTAGCAATGTTGATGTGGATGCAGGCAATCGTGCAAATACAGTTGCAATAGGAGGAGTTGGGAACCTACCACTCAACGGAAGCAATAGGGTAAGGATCGGCAACAGTTCCATGAGTTCAATAGGAGGTGCTGTTGGTTGGACCAATATTTCTGATGAGCGTCTCAAGAAAAATGTTTCTGACGATGTAAAGGGGCTTTCATTTATTATGAGACTTAGACCTCAAACCTATTATTTGGATGTAGCCAAGTCATACGAAATCCAGAAAAAGGCCGACACGATTGATTGGGACGGAAAATACGACATTGAAAAAATCAAATTCAGTGGTTTCCTTGCTCAAGAAGTTTACAAAGCAGCCAAAGAATCTGGATATGAATTTAGTGGCGTTGATAAGCCTGAAACTGCTGATGGTTTGTGGGGACTCAGATATGCTGAATTTACAATTCCTCTGGTTAAGGCCGTTCAAGAGCAACAGGCTATTATTGAAAAATTAGAGAAGGAAATCGAAGAGATGAAAACTCAAATTGCTAAGCTAGAGAATAAGAAATAGCCATGAAGAAAAAAGTGACACTATTATTAGCTTGCTTGATCACTCTGATTGCTAAAACAGCATGTGCTCAAATACTTATCGAGAGACAGGTCCTTGGCTCAACAGGTAACCTCACAAATGGAGGAAGTATAAATGTATCTTCCAGTGTCGGTGAATCAGTTGTATCAACTTTCACATATCCTACGATGATTGCTACTCAGGGATTTGAACAACCTGATACAATGATAACTATAAATCTCAGTGTGAATAAGAATGCACAAGTTCAGATAAAAGTATACCCTAATCCAACCAAGGATAAAGTGATAATGGAATTAAATTCTGAATATAAGCTTGGAGAAATCAAAGCCATAATTATGAATGGTGCTGGACAGGAAATTATTCATGAATTAATAACCAATACTGACAAAAGCTTTAAAAGAGAAATCAGTGTATCTGGATTGCCTAATGGAAACTATTTTTTAAAGTTAAATTTCCTTAATAGTAATATACTTAAAGTAGTAAAATTGCAGAAATTGTAAGCTTCCCTTTCCTGGATTTCGTTGAGAAATTTTCTTTCAAAGTCATTCTTTAGCTGGACTTTACCCAGGCTAAGTATTACTGCACGCTATGTAAAATTGCAGATGGGTGTTTCTCCTGGCTGACGAATGATTTATGCGGGATGGGGATTATTGCACTTTGTGAGCGTTGCTAACAGGTTATGGGGAGGAAGCGAACTGCCCGCCGGAAAAGCTGTTTGGACGGCCTGGGGAGGGAATATTAATAGCGTCCCAACATTATTTTTCTCAATACCCTTGCCCTTGCTGCAATAGGGCTTTAGTGGAGCTCTCTGAAGGTGGCTCGAGTGAAATCCCGATTGCGAGTAGGAGAGCGCATGCGAAGAAAATAGCGCACCGGGTTATTATTTTTACTGCCATGGAGTTACTCAGTTACGGCCCTCTACCCTATTCACTAGTTTCAAGATGGTTTGAGTAAAGCAGAAGTAGTGGCGCGTGCTAAAATATCAAGAAACAGAGAAACAATCACGACACGAAAAGATTCGCAATGCAGCCGAGGATATTTAAGTAATCAATACCCGTTGTGCGATTATGAAGCGAGGGCATATTTTAGTTTGTTCAACGGTTTTTGACTGGTGTGGTTCAGATATTGAAGCGTTGTGACAGCAGTTATTTTTGCAAGTATCCTGACTGAAACCCCGATATTAGTTTTGGCATAATTGCGTTTCAACATGAACTGGTCGCACAATTGTGAGAATAGAGTTTCGAT
>JAKLFM010000170.1 GCA_022711175.1 Bacteroidota bacterium
GGGTGGTCGAGGTTGCAAACCACCTTGGAACACTCGTCAAACCCGGCGGCTATTTTGTTGTGGGAGAATTTGTCCTGCCGGAAAAGACAGGGTGGAGGGGAATTGTGCAAAGACTGAACTGGTATTTCGCCATCTCTTTCTACAGCCTGACCACTGAGGCAGTCTTCCATCCCGTGTGGAATTACGCCGGCCTTGTGGAAGGATCTGGTTGTAAAATCCAGGAAATTGAATACTTCACAATTTGCGGTGTCAAACTGTACTGGTCGATCCTGGGGGAAAAAACCTGACAGTGATTGTCGCTCTATTGTGGTGCTTCATTATAATCTTGTCATATCGACCAGCGGGAGATATCTTTTTTATACTCCGAATTCATGAAGATTTCTCACAGAGTTTATCTTGAGCATAGCGGAAGGATTCGAAACGAGTAAATGAAAGGGTTATGACATTGGTGTAAAGCTTTTATTGAAACATTACACCAGCAGCTACCCCCCGAAGTGCTCTTTTACGGTCTTAAATGCCTGGTCTGCCACATCAATGGTTTTTCGGATGTCGTCTTCGGTATGAGCCGCGCTCAAAAACATGTTGTGATGCCAGAAAAAGAATACTCCGTGCAGAGAGCATTCTTTGCAGAAAAGCTGGGC
>JAKLFM010000171.1 GCA_022711175.1 Bacteroidota bacterium
TTCTGGATGATAGAGCCGGAGATGGCCTTCTGGGACATCAATGACAATATGGACCTGGGAGAGGATTTCACCAAATATCTCATCAGGTATGCTCTTGACAACTGCCGTGAGGACCTGGAGTTCCTGAACAAGATGATTGACAACGCTCTCATTGAAAGGCTTGAGTTCGTGCTTGCCAACAGGTACGAGAGGCTTACATATACGGAGGCCGTAAGGATTCTTGAAACCTCCGGCCGCAAGTGGGAATATGCGGTTGGCTGGGGTCGCGACCTGCAGGCGGAGCATGAGCGATACCTCGTGGAGACGCACTTCAAAAAGCCGGTTATCCTTACCGATTACCCCATGAGTATCAAGGCTTTCTACATGAAACAGAATGATGACGGCAAGACGGTAAGGGCGATGGATGTTCTCTTCCCGGGCATTGGCGAGATTATCGGCGGCTCACAGAGGGAGGAGGAGATGGATAAGCTGACGCGAAGGATTGAGGAGCTGAACCTGCCGCTGAAGGATCTCTGGTGGTATCTCGATACACGAAGATTCGGCACGGCGCCACACTCAGGCTTCGGCCTTGGCTTCGAGCGTCTGATTCTCTTCATGACCGGCATGTCGAACATACGCGATGTGATTCCGTTCCCGCGCAC
>JAKLFM010000172.1 GCA_022711175.1 Bacteroidota bacterium
CTGCCTTCACAATAAATCTCATTTCTCATTCGTTTGCAATCGAAATTGATTAACCGCTTTTCGGTTTATCAATGCATAAATGCCTGCAGATTTTCAATAATGCATTCTCTTCATCTGCCTGCTTTTATGCCTTCGTTCGGGTTCTTGCTCCGAACTTTCGATTGATTCCGGATTTTCCCAGGCAGCCTTTTCTTACAATTTCATACAGTCGAGTCACGCCAGGGAGTTTCACCCCAGCGTTCTCACGGAACCGTACGTGAACCTCTCAATTCATACGGCTCTTCCTGTTTCATCACAAATGTATAAATACATTATGGAACACACAATCGCCAGTGTTCAAAAAGAAGAGGAGATTCCTTATACTTTGAGCGAAGATACCTTATGGCTGCCCACTTATAAAGTCCCTTTTCCCATCTGACCCACTTCAAGAGCCTTTTATTAAGTTGATCCCAGATATTATGCGTATGGGTATGCCAGAATTTACAATAATAATTCATAACACCCCTGATAATGGGATTCAGCATATCTGCCAATAAACCAATGGGCTTGCGCCATTTGTGAATCTGCTTCTTCCTGAAATTTTCCATTACAGCACTCATGGATTTTCTGCTCATAAATGAAGTGACCATCAAGGAAAGGC
>JAKLFM010000173.1 GCA_022711175.1 Bacteroidota bacterium
TTAAACTCGACAACGCATACGTGATCTTCAAACTCAAAGAGATCAGCCCGCTGGACATGAAAGACTTTGAAGCCAAAAAAGAGATGTACCGGAAAATGGCGATGAATCTGAAGAGAGAGGAGACCATCAAGGCGTGGATGGAAGGAAGCAAAGCAGAATTAATCAGAGGAAAAAGGCTTAAAATCAAAAAGGAAGCAAAAGATTTATAGCCGCTTTGCAAAATAGCCTATTGTGTCATTTCGCAATGACATTACGACACAATCTCCTTGAGAGGCGCAGGGGAGTAATGTAGGGCGTGTTTGCCAAACGCGCCGCTTCGGACTGCTCGGGGAGCAGTCCCTACAATCTCTAGCTCCGCTGGCGGAGCATAGAAAGCAAAGCTATTCCATATTCCTTGCCCCTTTGGTCGCTGAGCCTGTCGAAGCGACCCTTGCACCTTGCTCCTCGAAACGAATGACCTGCAAGGCTGTGACACAAAGGGAATTATGCAAAGCTCTCATTCTGAAATTGGCAATTATATGCGGCTTGGTATCTATGATCAAAAAAGGGAAGACGATATCATCGTCTTCCCTTTTTGATAAATGGTGGAGATGAGCGGGATCGAACCGCTGGCCTCTTGAATGC
>JAKLFM010000174.1 GCA_022711175.1 Bacteroidota bacterium
TCCACACCCCAGAACAAAGGGATCTCCATGCCTTTAAGCGCGGTAACAATTGCGATGGCAGCCAGTGCCGTATCGTTAATTTCAAAGATATTATTCTGAACGCCTTCCTTCAGGATGTTTTCCATCATCTGGATTTCTTCCTGGTCGTATTTCTTCCTGATTTTTTCAACAAAATCGAGGTGACTTAAATAATCATCTTTAATGGCGCTGTAAAAGTTGGCGAGCTTTTCCATAGAGCGCATTCTGACCAGCACATGGGCTTTCAGTTTCTGCGCCGGGCTGTCAGCCTCGTTTATTGCATTGATCAGTTCCTGTTTTAGAATCAGTGCTTCCTTTTCAACAACAGCCTGAAAAATTTCCTCTTTACTTGCAAAATAGTAATAGATAGAGCTTTTGCCTTTTCTGCTGGCAACCGCAATTTCATCCATGGTGGTTTTTCTAAAACCGAATTTGGAAAAAATGTGCCGGGCTACATTTACAATCGCTTCTTTTACTTCGTCTTTATCGAGCATTTTATCAAACTTTTAAAACTGATTGTTCTTGTTTGAGGCGGCAAAATTAATACGACGAATAACAAAAACCTAATTAATTTCGACTAATTTCGTCGAATAGTCGAAAATAATT
>JAKLFM010000175.1 GCA_022711175.1 Bacteroidota bacterium
CCGCATAATTGAGATAAAAGCCGATACACCATTACTTTCCAGCCTTACCGGATTAATGTCAGCGTAAGTTTCATCAGCGGATAATATAACATTTATTGCTTTTTGTCCGCCTTCTGCCAGCTCAAGCAATCGGGGAAGGTCGCGGTAAGCATCAGGCCCAACAATTACATCCACCATTTTCTCCTCTTCAATCAGCTGAGATTTAAGCCTTTCGGCCATGCAGCCCAGCACCCCAATAATCAGGTCTGGCTTGAGTTTTTTGTAGCGTTTGTACTCCTGGAGCCTGGCTCTAACCCGTTTTTCAGCATTGTCGCGGATTGAACAGGTGTTTACAAAAATAAGGTCGGCTTCAGCAATATTATTCGTTGTTTCAAAATTATTGTCGGTCATGATTGAACCTACAATCTGACTGTCAGAAAAATTCATCTGGCAGCCATAGGTTTCTATATAAAGTTTGCGTTTTGTTTCCAAATCTGTAGTCTTTTTGTTATTTAATGTAATGATTCAGTCTCTAATGCTAATTAAGATTAGCCGGCAACAAAGTTAAGAATAATTGAACAGCCTCATTATTAAATTGTTGTAAATTAAATTTTCATTTTTGGATTATGTATGTGTTTTT
>JAKLFM010000176.1 GCA_022711175.1 Bacteroidota bacterium
TTATCGCCCTGCCTGTAAGCTTCAACAGCCTCCCGGTGTACAATGAGCAAAAGACCCTGGTTTATCGATGAACGGTAAAATATCCTGTTGACCGACTTTACAAGAACAGCTTTTATCCCAAGATGTGCCAGACCAACTGAAGGATGCTCGCGCGAACTTCCGCAACCGAAGTTCTCTCCGGCAACTATTATGTCGCCCGACCGTACGTTGGCCCTGAACGACGGGTCAAAATCCTCAAATAAATGCGGTATAATAGATGCCGGATCTGAACTCAGCGTGCTGTAGGTATACTTCCCGGGAAACATCTGGTCGGTATTCAGGTTGTCAACATCGGCATAGTTCCAGATAAAACCGGATTTCCGGTTCTCATTCTCTCCAATTGATGAAGTAATGCTCTGCTCTGCCTTAAAAGGAAAGCTTCTGCTGTCGGGATTACTCCGGGGATCGGTTATTACGCCGGTTATGGCTGAAAGGGCTACTGTTGCAGGTGATGCAAGATAAATTGAGGCTTCCTTGTTTCCCATTCTCCCCGGGAAGTTCCTGTTGGCAGTCGAAATTACATTGTGCCCGCTGGCCGGAATCCCCAGTCCCGTACCAAGACATGGTCCGCAGGAGGGC
>JAKLFM010000177.1:0-250 GCA_022711175.1 Bacteroidota bacterium
AGCTGCCGCTTACAGCCGGCGAAGGACGGGTGGCAGGATTCAACCTGAGGACACTCAAAAAGAGGGAGATACCCCTTCTTAGAAGAAAACTCGGAATTGTCTTCCAGGATTTTCAGCTGCTGACTGACAGATCTGTGCATGACAACCTGGAATTTGCGTTGCGGGCAACAGGATGGACAAACAGGACAGCCGTCGAAGAACGGATCACGGAGGTCCTGGGTAAGGTGGGACTGCAGAACAAGGGATTCAA
>JAKLFM010000177.1:260-605 GCA_022711175.1 Bacteroidota bacterium
GCTCTCGGGCGGCGAGCAGCAAAGGGTTGTAATTGCACGCGCACTGCTCAACGACCCGGAAATAATACTTGCCGATGAACCTACCGGCAATCTCGATCCTGAGACATCAGAAGAGATTCACATACTCCTGAAAAACATAAGCAACACCGGCAGGGCAGTCATAATGTCAACCCACAAGCACTCACTTGTCAAGAAATTTCCTGAGCGGACACTGCGCTGCGAGGATGGTAAACTGACCGAGTCAAACACGGGTGACCAGGTAATTGAACTGCTATTCTGATTATTTGAATATCCTTACAGGCCAGGGTAGCGTATTGCGATACAGACGCCAGTATGTGGTTCTTT
>JAKLFM010000178.1 GCA_022711175.1 Bacteroidota bacterium
ATGGCCAGCGGGAGCTATATTCCACCCGCTGTGCGTGAAGTGTCCATACCGAAACCCAATGGGAAAGAACGCTTACTTGGAATACCCACGATGTGCGATCGGGTAGCCCAGGAGGTGATAAGGGCGGAACTGGAACAAGAACTGGAACCGCATTTTCACCCAAGTTCATACGGATACCGGCCGGGCAAGAGTGCGCATCAGGCATTGGATGCCTGTGCGAAGAATTGCTGGGAGCGGTGGTACGTGGTGGACTTAGATATCAAAGGGTTCTTTGACAACATTGACCATGCAAAGATGATGAGGATGCTGCGAAAGTACACAACAAAGAAGCACATCTTACTTTACTGTGAAAGATGGTTAAAAGCGTCGGTACTCCGGATCAATGGGGAACTGGATACAGAAAGGCGGAAAGGCACGCCACAAGGTGGAGTTATCAGTCCACTCTTGGCAAACCTTTATCTTCATGAAGTATTCGATAGCTGGATGCAAGAAAACCATTCGATTATGGTATTTGAAAGATACGCTGATGATATTGTGATACATACACGCAGTATTGAACAATCGGAGTATATTTTGGACAAGTTACGAGTCCGGCTGTGGCTTT
>JAKLFM010000179.1 GCA_022711175.1 Bacteroidota bacterium
GACACTTTTTTCTCAAAGATGAACAGCAGCCTGATGTTCAGGGTTAACCTGCCGTTTGGCATCCGTGTAAAGAGAATTATAAACGAATATGCCCAATTTCCTTCTGAAATGCTTGAGAATGCCTTGTCGCGCATAAGGATGCGCATGGGCACCCTTGCCCACAAGCAGGCATTGCAGGCGCTCGGAAACAGGGATTTTGAGAAAGTAGCTGCCATTACCCTGGAGTATTACGACAAGACCTATGCCCTCGCGCTGGAACGGCATCCTGTTAAAAAGGTGATTGATGTAGATCTCTGTAATGATGAACCTGAAGAAAATGCTGACACAATTTTAAGGCTGACAAAAGATATGGCTTTATAAGACTGCCAGGATCATCGAAACATAAATTGGTAGGAGGGAACGACATTATAAAAATTTCGCAGGTTTTCAAGGGAAGGCTCGTAACCATGGCCTTGTGCAAGCGATGCAGAAGCAGGGGTGAGGCTGTGAGTTGGAGCGGCTTGCGTCGCGTCGCAGAGCCGATCCGTAGGAAACAAGAAGTTTTTATAAAGTCTTGTCCCGATAAATATCGGGATTTCCTTTGTTACTTTCTTTTGCATCA